>CAILXB010000245.1 GCA_903838025.1 uncultured Chlorobiaceae bacterium | reverse complement strand
TGCATGGGTATAGGTTTCTGCATCAAGGGCATTCGGACTGAAGGTGCAGAAGTGATGGTGCTGATGATTGTTTTTCGACAGATCTATTTTGATTGCCTTTTATTGTTTGTTATACTGCAAAAGGTTGCGTTTTTAACAAGGCAAGTACTGTTTGCGAGTTGGCCCATAACGATGTACGAGCAACCACACCTCTCCTCCTTTGATTTGAATTGAGGGTCATTAGTGCTCAGGGCGGTATTGTTTGTTTAAAAAAGGCAATTTTTTTAAAAATAACGAATACAATACATCATAAACACAATTCAGGAGGAGGTACGCACATGGAACAGGAGGTACAACATGCCGGAAATCAGTCAGTTGACTTGCTTGTATTACAAAAGGAGGTCGAAGCCCTGAAAAGTGCAGTTCAAGGACAGCGGACTCCCTGGTACAGAAATATATCAACAGTTCTGTCCGTTATTGCAATGCTCTTCTCGTTTGGAACTACGTTTGTTTCCTATAAAAGAACGGAGAGCCAGGATATTCAGAATGCACGAGTTGAATTGCGAGGTCTTCTTCAAAGGCTCTCTTCTTTGCCTCGGGAGCATATTGAGATGACAAAGAAATACGAAAAAATTGATCCATCAGTTGTGGTTTCAATTGGCGGTTTTCTCAATCAGGAAAATGCCTTGCTTGCAAGACAAGCCGCAGAAATAGCGAATAAACTTCCCCCCAAAGATGTATCGGCCACTGAATATTACGCTATTGGCGTAGCTTTGCAAAATTCCTATAACGTTGTTGGTGCAAAAGAATTCTTTACAAAGGCCATTGATGTCTCAACTGACCTGAACGATAGAGTTGCTGCGCTGCGTTCGCGTGCGAACCTGCTCTTTATTACAGGGCAACCGGACGCGGGTCGGGTTGATTACCAGAGTGCACTGAATGTTTTTTCCGACTTCAGCAAAGCATCTTATAACGAGTATACGAAGAAGAGTACTCACATTATGACGGAATTGGGATGGGCATATTCAGAGGCAAATATCGGTTCGATAGATGTTGCGCTTCAGCACGTGCAAAATGCCGAAAATTCCCTTTCAGGGTTAACCGAAGGCCCGGGAGTAGAGCAGTTAAAAAATCAGATCAATCAGGCAAAAAGTATGTTTTTAAACGCGAATGGTCAACGGAGATAATTGCGGTTCCGCTGTTCATGCAACTTTAATCGGGAGAACTACCATGGCTGTTTTTTATGATTCCCATTGCCACATGATGAATCTGGCTCATCCCAATCTCACAGTGATGATCAAGAGAACATTCAAAGAGGCAATGCCAAAAAAACTTGTCGATTATTTCGCAACGGTGAGCACATGGCCTCTTGTTCTCAAATTTCTTCTGTGGCTTCTGCTCTTTTTGCCCCTTTTGGTTTTTCTGACGCTGGTTGTTTTTGTTGGTTTGATACTGATACTGCTTTTTATCATTCCGTTGACCAAGGGCACTCTGACTGGAAAGTTCAGGGAAAAGGTGGCCAATGTCATGAATCTTTTGGCCGTGATGGAAACGGACATCGGTGATTGCCTGATCCAACTGGAGGAGGAGCTGATAAAAAAGTATAAAAAGGAGGGCGGACTGACCCTGTATGGCGACAGCGGAAAGCAAGTTTACGACAACATTGTGATGACCCCCCTCATCATGGATTTTGGCCTGAAGAATTACCAAAACTCGAACTCTCCCTATAAGGTGCGATGGAAGCCGGTAGTCGCACAGGTTGAGGACTTGTGCCTTGGAATAAGGGACTATTACCTCCACAGGGAATCCTACATAACATCGACAGGCAGCCCGCCCCTTTTCGAGATCCATCCTTTTCTCGGTATCAATACCCGGAATTACCAGTTGAAATCATTCTCTCCCGACGAAGGTTTTCCGAGCTTCCTCGAAAATCTCCTTCAAAAGAATTTCTGTGAATTCGAGAACGACGTTACCCCCGAAATGCGGCATCGCAAGCTTTCAGAGCATAACTGGAGAACATTCAACGGCAATATTGAGTCGCTCGGTTCCTACGCTTTTGCTGGCATTAAAGTGTATCCCCCGCTGGGCTTTAACCCCTGGCCTGAGGATGGCGATGGGTATAAGGACGACGAGGAAATTGAAAGGGAGTTGGAGAAGGTTCGCTATTTGTATGCTTTCTGCATACAGCACAACATCCCCCTTACGGCTCACTGCAACCCCAACGGATTTCTTGTTGATAAGAAATACAGCAAATTCGCCAGTCCAGCCAAATGGGCGAAGGTTTTGGCACAACAAGAGTTCAAGCAACTGCGCCTCAATCTCGCCCATTTCGGCGGGGCAGAGAGGGATGACTGGAGAGACCAGATTGCTGATCTCGTGCTGAAATATGACAATGTGTACACGGATATTTCGTATCAGGGTGTTGACAAAAAAATTTA
Source organism: uncultured Chlorobiaceae bacterium (assembly GCA_903838025.1). Lineage (GTDB taxonomy): Bacteria > Bacteroidota > Chlorobiia > Chlorobiales > Chlorobiaceae > Chlorobium. The sequence continues at coordinate 3,046 of CAILXB010000245.1, read as the reverse complement.
TGTCAAGCTGAAGCGCTTTCTCGATAGTAAAGGTGCCGACAGGCAGCGGTTGCTGGAAAAGATCATTTTTGGCACCGATTTCATGATCAACCTTCAGGATATTGCCACCTATGGTACCTACCTGCAATATTTTGGTGAAACGAGCGAGCTTACACTGGAGGAGAAAGAGTTGTTGTGCCACAAGAATGCAATGAAGTACCTTTTTTTGGCGTGATGTTTGGGATACCATCGAAACTTTTTGGTCATTGCACTTCCCAGCTCCACTTGCCCTCGATACTACAATATAGTACCCGGAATTATCGCCCCTGGCGAAAGTGACTGTGCTTTATTGGAGTATTCATTTCAGTGTTGTTAAGTTGCTTTTTTAAGTGCCGGGTACAAAGCTTTGTTTTTTGCTACGTTGAAGATACTTCTTTTTTGCTGTTTTCAGAAACATGAATCAATTTCATGTTACCAGAAAAAAAATCTCAAAACGTTTCTGGTGCCATGTCATTTCGACAGTCAGTCAGTTATGCTACATTGAGGTCAGTGGTAAGGCTGAAAAAGAGCGACCCTTGTTCAACGGGCAACTCTTTGACTGGAGACTTTGCTTTGTAACAGTAATTTGAACACAATTATGCTCAAGAAAAAATCCGAATCCGTTCCAGCCGCTTTAGAACCTGCCTACGCGGCAATTATCAATCTGACAGAGAGTATTTGCCAACAACATTTGAATGATGAATATGCAGCGCTTGCCCGTCAGTTGGCCGCAACGCTTGCGCGTAAACGCCCTTCACCCATCATGCGGGGAAAACCGGAAATTTGGGCATGCGGCATTCTCTATGCGCTTGGAACGGTCAATTTTCTGTTCGACAAAACACAAACTCCGCACCTGCGGGTGGATGAGCTGTGCGCAGTCTGTGGTGTCAGTAAAAGTACTGGAGAAAACAAGGCGAAACTTATTCGTGACATGCTGAAAATGTATCCACTTGAACCGAACTGGTGTTTGCCATGCCATGTCGATGATAATCCAATGATCTGGATGTTGCAAGTCGATGGCATGATTGTAGATATTCGCCAGATGTCGCGTGAATTTCAGGTGATTGCCTATGAAAAGGGATTGATTCCCTATATCCCGGCAGATCGTTGAAAGCTTATCGGCTTCAGGAGCACACGCATTGTGATCAACCTAAACCAAAGGGGATGGTATGAACAGAGTTGAAGAAGATGAAATTCGTGAACAACGCATTGATTATGAAATTATTGTAGATGCCCATAGCCCGGAAGAAATGGCGATGGGGTGGTACTACTATCTTGATGATCACCTCACCCTGCCTTTCAAAGCCAAATGTATTGCCAAAAGAGCAATTTCGCCCCTTGAAGCAGGTGAAGAAGTTGAGGTTTTGGGGATGACTGCAGAGGAAGAATGTGAGCACGAGATGTTTGTAAGGGTCAAGTGGCATGATCGTGAGTTCGGTGTCCCTCTGGCCCAGATTGCAGTCGTGAATGCTGATGAAGCGACCCGTGAGGCTGTTGACGATTGGCATTATTGGATCGGTCGGGGCGACGGGTTGTAATTGCAGTTCCACTCAGCCACAAATTCAGCGAACACCGTATAGGACGAATATACTTTCTGCAAGATTATCAAACTCTCCCCAGCGCATCAACCAGCCACTCAAACCCGATCATCTCCTGTTCCAGCCGTATCTGATGGCCAAGCTCATTTTGCCGTAACTGATCGTAAAGCACGCTCTCTTCAGCCGTCAGGCGGGTGAGTGCAATGGTTTCGGGAGATGGTTCAACACCCCAAAGCGGTTGATGCTCCATCAGTGTCTCACTGTCCATCAGAAGAGAGGCAACATCAGGAAAGAACCTGCGCAACTGGTTGAGAATGGCGAAGCCGTGGGTGTCGATGTCGCCCCAGTAATGGATAACGCGGTCACGCATCCACTCGACTGACGCAAGATTCTCGAACCCATAGCCAGCTCCGAAAATCACCATTGCCTCGGAAACCTCGGGGAAAGCGAGAAAGTTGATTTCGTTTTCGGTGATGAAGACCTTCGAAACAGGCAGTTCCAGTTGGGCAAAGGTCTCCTGCGTCACCGTGATATCCTGATCACTCTTTGTCGGGAGCAGCGCCAATTTCGGGTCAAGGATGCGGAAGCGCACCCGCAGGGGTTTCTCCTGAAAGCCGTAACGGCGGCAGAACCCGCTGGCTCTGGTGGCTGTTGCTGTCTGTTTCGGGCTGATGTGTTTTGATGGCCTGAAATTGTTTGTTATACTTCTAAGAGTTGATGTTTTAGAAGGCGAGTACTGTTGGAGAGTGTTGGCAGCCGCTCACATGAACGGATAGTACAGAGGCGGTTACACCGTTATGAAATATGGTATTAGTGCTCCAAGCCCTTGATACGCGAATTGAAAGTATCCTATGACCGATTATTCAGATATCTTAAGTTCTGTCCAGAAAAGTGCTGCAAAAAGGATAATCTATCTCCCGCATGCTGTCCGGCAAATGTCGCGACCAGACAGGATGATTTTGGTTGCGGAGGTCAGAAATGTGGTTGAACGAGGGGAGTTGGTCGAGGATTACCCTGAAGATGTGCGTGGTCGTAGTTGCCTTCTTCTGGGTTATAAGCTTGATGATACACCAATTCATGTAGTTTGCTCACCGAAGGAGGATTATCTGGCTGTCATAACTGCGTATATCCCCAATCTTGAAGAGTGGGAGTACGATTACAAACGAAGGAGGAGACGATGAACTGCATGTATTGTAGCGGAAATATGGAACGGGGGATTGCACCCTTTCATACCGACAGAAAAGGCTATCACATCACGTTAGACAGAATTCCTGCCTGGGTATGCGCCCAGTGTGGCGAAGTCTATTTTGATGAGCCCGAAGTTGAAGCCATTCAAGAAGTTCTGTGCGCCCTGGATCAGCGGACTGAAAAGCTGGCTGAATCTGCTTGACATTCACTCATGATCTCCGGGAATAAAACCTCGCTTTGTTTTGTGGGATATGTTAACTTGATAAAGGTTTTGGATAGTAGACGCGATGTTCTTGCCTTAC
>CAILXB010000244.1 GCA_903838025.1 uncultured Chlorobiaceae bacterium | reverse complement strand
GCTTTGGCTCCACCAATGAGATCGGCGTCTTCCGCATGGATGAAACCGGCCTTGAAGAGGTCAGCAACCCCTCAGAATTCTTTATTTCCGGACGAAGAACCGATGTGCCGGGAAACTCGATCCTTGCCGCCATCGAAGGCACACGGGCCCTTCTTGTGGAGGTGCAGGCACTGGTCTCCAAAACCAACTACTCCATGCCGCAGCGCATCAGCACAGGGTTCGACCTGAAACGAATGTCGATCATCCTTGCCGTGCTCGAAAACCGGCTCCATATTGAAACCTGGGGGCAGGATGTTTTTGTAAAAATAGCCGGAGGACTCAAACTGGCCGAACCCGCAGCAGATCTTGCCATTGCTGCGGCCATTGCCTCCGGGCTCATGAACCGTCCGGTTGATGCCGCAACCGTCTGCTGCGGAGAAATAGGGCTGGCTGGCGAGCTCAGGGCCATCAGCGACAGCGAACGACGCATCAGGGAGGCCGCCCATCTCGGCTTCAAGCGCATTGTACTGCCCGAAGCCAATACCCGCGAACTGAAGCCCTCACTACTCTCTCTTCCCATCAACATCTTCGGATGCAAAACACTCCACGAAGCACTACAGGAGCTTGATGTTATTTGAAAGTAATCAGTTGTCAGTTGTCAGTTATCAGTTGTCTGATTACTGATTACTTCTTTTGTATATTCGAGGAAAGAATCAAAATTAACGAGGAGACGATGATGCACATTCTGATTCAGTGGCTGATCAATGCCTGCGCGATCTATGCTACCGCACATATACTCGACGGCATTCACATAAAAAGTTTTGGTGCGGCAATTCTTGTGGCACTGGTGCTTGGTCTTGTCAACGCTGTTGTGCGGCCAGTGCTGGTTTTTTTTTCAATACCCTTCATCATTGTGACGCTGGGACTTTTCCTGCTCGTCATCAACGCCTTTCTTCTGCAATTTGCGGCACTGCTTGTCAACGGATTCTCAGTTGAGAACTTTGGATGGGCCATCGCAGGTTCAATGGTCATCAGTGTCATTTCCTGGGTATTGAGTTCCCTTTTCAATAACTGAAAAGTTGAAACGTCCCGACAACTTCAAAAAAAGTTGCCGGGATGTTTCACTCATCACGCCTTTACCGCTTCACAAAAGAGGTGGCCGTATTTTCTTACAACCCGGACATCACTGAACCCGATCGATTCAAGAATCTCCTTGTAGGTATCTTGAGTCTTGAATCCAAGGAATGAAAACGGCATCCCGGCACCAAGAATGTAATGACTCAGATAGTCGAAGTTCGGATTTTCAGGATCATCAATAATCATGTCCAAAATGATCAGCCTGCCGCCTGCCGGAAGCGCGTCCCATGCCTTTTTGCACATCATGAGGGTCACCTGCTCATTGGCCGAATACAAAATCCTGCAGAACATGACCGCGTCAGCCTCGGGATATGCATCTCTATACATATCGACGGCTGAACCCCTAAGCCGGTCAGCTACTCCTTTTTCACAGGCGTTTTCGTTCACCAACTCAACAGCGCCGGGCAGGTTCAAAATGGTGGAATCAAGCTGAGGAAACTTTTTCAGAAGGGCAACTGAAATATCACCGATACCACCCCCGACATCCACAAGCGTTTTGACGGTTGAAAGATCGGCCTCTTCAAGCAGCAACATTATGACAAAATGGGCATTGCTGCGGTGCATCTCCTCAAAATAGAGATTGTCTTCACGTGTTACAGGAGGATAAACAACATCCGTCTTGAAATTCATATCTCCGCGGACGGCATCGGCTATTTTCAAATAAAAATTATCCGAAAGGGTTGCCATCGCCTTTGCCAACGGAATCATGTACATGTTGGGGTGCGCATCGTTCGGCAGAAACATTTTTTTTGCAAACGACGTAAGGCTCCACTTGCCATCCTCCAGAGATATCACCCCCATTTGCCGCAGTGTCTCAAGCAACATGGTGAAGCGAGTTGGAATTGCGCCAACACACTCCGCAAGTGATACGGTATCTTTTGCTTCGTCAGCAAGATGGGTAAAAAGATCAAGCTCAAGTGCCGCCTTGAAACAGCCGCACTCAACAAGACCTTTAAAAATAAGTTCGTTGGCTCTGTGACTCTGTTGCAGTAATTCGTGATTGTCCATACTAAAAAAACAACTAACGATGTTAAGGGAAAAAATCTGTTGAACAGGCCCCAATGAAGCACTGAACCGACAAAGCCCCCCGGGTAACCACACTGTCAACTGGTGTTGGACACCAAGGTACTAAAGAATTGATTAATTGAGCACGTTGTTGTGTTGCTGTTTCATCCGATCCTGTTTATGATGATTCATATCGAAGGGAATGTGCAGCCATCTATCCTTGAAAACTGCTTCTCCAGGTTCAAGCCCGGTCAGGCTGATCGGAAGAGTGATAATCTTGCGCTGGTTGCCGATATGCACAAAAAGTTCATCACCCGTTACCCATACATCAATATCTACAGGGTTGGCAAACATGAGCTTCAACTGCACCTCATAGACATCGCCATTGCGGACAAACTTTATCGGCAGTTCATCATACATCATCCGGGAAGGATCGCTTTCGCCGTACATATCTTTGGCAAACAGCTCAAGTGCCTTGAGGCCAACAATCTCCTGCTCATACATCCTCAGTTTTATAACAGGAAGAGGCGAAAATCCCTCTTCGATCTCTCCAAGGTACTTCTGCTGAATCGTCTTCCAGTTCTCCAGATAGCCACTCTTCTCCTTTGTATCAAGTAGCCTGTTGACCAACACCATATCAACCTTAAAACCATAAAGGTTCAGATAGGTCAAGGCACGCATGGTCTCCTTGATCGACATTTTCTCTGCATTCATGACCAGACGAACCGTCGATTTCTGGTTATCCGTCAAAATTTCACGGATACCTTCAAGCTCATCAAAAACCTGGTCAACCGAATCAAGGGCCTCTTCAGGCGGGATATATTGCGCAATTTTATCCGACATTTTAGCAAGTGGCTTGCCAAGCGGACGAACAATGTATTTGGAAACATTTTTGATCGCCTTCACTCCCCACGAAAGAGTATCTGGAAGGGAAAGAAGCCGCAAAGTTTCACCAGTCGGCGCCGTATCAAGAACGAGAACATCATAGAGTCCGGAAGCTTTATAACGCTTTACCCTCAAAAGGGAAAAAAGCTCCTCCATGCCAGGCAAAATAGCCATTTCATCGGCGACAACTCCCGAAAGCCCCTGTGCCAGGAATATTCCGTTGTAAAATTTCTGAACGGCATACCAGTTCTTCTTCAAGTCAACATAAGGATTGACCTCAACAGCATGAAGATTTTCCCTGATTTTGGTCGGTTCGGCACCAAGAGGCAGGTTAAACGAATCAGACAAACTATGTGCAGGATCAGTTGAAAGGATCAGGGTTCGATAGCCCAGTTGCGACAATCGGACAGCCGTAGCCGCAGAAACACTGGTCTTGCCCACCCCACCCTTGCCTGTAAAAGTCAAGATACGCATCAACTATAGTTTGGTGTTATTGGTAAAGACGAGAAAATGCAGAGACCCACTGACCACTTGAAGAATCACAAGAGTATCAACACCTCTCCCTTCCCTGCGACGGGTTACAATTTACAGTAAACTTCCAAAAAATCAAGTCACTATCCTGAGCAATGAGACCAAGCGCCCAAACAGATAAAAATACGTTGTATTATATAGGTGTATTTAGTGTATATTTTTTTAAATTTAGACATTGAGGGGTTGTGCTGATTCTTCAGCTCCGGAAGTTCATACGATTTTTTCTCCCCCCGGTAAGAACGGAGTCACGGTAGTTAACCAATTAAACTGCACTCCAATGAAAAAAAGAAAAGTAGCACTCGCCATCCTGCTGGCATTTCTCTCATGGGTACCTTCCGCGAATGCTGCGGCTGACCTTGATGCTTATTTGTTTAGTGGCTCAGTTGTTCCATCAACTACAAACATTACCGAAACGGTCATTGACTATAACACAGGTAAAACAATCAATCTTTCGGGCGCCTTCACAGCTCCGGCGGACGCTGGAAATGGTAATGCAGTCTTCTATGCCACAAATAACATCACCATTCTTGGCAACTTTTCAGGCAGTGCTTCTGCTACGATTTCAGGGAGTAATTCAACCTATGGTTTTGTGGCTGGAAATGATATTACCATTACCGAACTTTCCGGCACAATCAACGCAACAGCAAGTGGCACAAAAGCAACCGCCGCGGGTCTTGAATCCGGATATGGTGGTGAAAAATGCTCTATAACCATTGGTACACTCAGTGGAAACGTGACTGCTACAGCGGCAGGTGAGGGTGGGACGGCCTATGGATTGTTTGCCAAAAACGGCCAAACTGTTGGAAATGACAATATCACGATTACAAACCTTTCTGGCACCATCTCTGCCACTGCCGGTAAGAGTGGCCCGGCCTACGGCCTTGCTGCGGCCGATGACATTACCATTACAAACTTTTCAGGCAAGGTCACCGCTACAGCAGGTGACCAGGGAACCGCCGCTGGCCTTGAATCCGGATATGGTTCCAATGACGGGTGCTTTATCAATATTGGCACCTTCAGCGGTGAAGTCTCTGCTGTCAGCGGCGCGGGCGGGAAGTCCTATGGCCTGGTGGCCAATGGAATTACTGATCCCACTAACCGTTATATCTCTATTACAAATCTTACCGGCACCATC
>CAILXB010000243.1 GCA_903838025.1 uncultured Chlorobiaceae bacterium | reverse complement strand
TTCCTCGACAGTCTGGTCAACAAGGTGGTTGAAATAAAAAACGGCTCACTGCAACTCCACCTCGGCACCTACGCCGAATACCTTGAAACCGCCGAAAAAGTGATTGAAGCCGAACGCAAACTGGAAGCCGCCCAAAAGCAAAAAAGCCAGGCTGCACCGGTAAAAACCACCGAAAAAGAGAAAGAGCAGGCCAAAAAGAGCGCCACAGCCAAAAAAGACAAAAAAAGGATGGATGAGGTCGAGCATAAAATCAACCAGCTCGAACAAAAGAAAGAATCGATTGAAACCATCATGGCCAACGAAGATTTCTACCAGAAAAGCCAGAATGAAACCGCCAAAATTCTCGATGGCTACCACGCACTTTGCAAGGAGCTGAACGCCCTCTTTGCCGAATGGGAGGCTGGTTCCTGAACGATAATGTACCAGGCGAGAGAATAGTCCCAACTGAAATTCTTCGTTTCACCCGACGTGACGAGTAGTTCATAGCTATGCCCTGCCACCAGATCAACCTGGATGTTTTCTGTATTATCGCGTTTGCTCGAAGAAAAGGCAGACGCGGTCTGGGTGGTGACATCAAATAATTCAAGATTCAGATTTGGCAAGGCTGCTGCTAAAGTACGATCATTGGTAACATCTATATTCCACACCAGAGAGGCCGATAATTTTGAACCGTTGGTTGCCTGAAATTTATAGGTTGCAGTTTTATTGCTGTTTAAATAACCGCCAAAGGCATTGTCATAATCGAAGCCAGTTAAGCCAATAGTTCCCGCATTGAGACCGCCATCTTCCAAACTGTTTTGCTCACCAGCCGCAATAATCTGGAAACTGTGAAGCGCATTAACCTGACCCGCACCAAAACGATCATCCAGACCATTACTGGTTTGATGGCCTGAACTGCGGTAATCGGAGATATCGCCTTTGCCATGACTATTGTTTGTGACCCGATCGGCCCCGGCCATCAGCGCCGCTTTAATGGTTTCAACCCGCTCGGCATTATAAACAGTATCGACACCAGCGATAGTTGTAAAGCTCGTCGAAAGTTTCAAGGCGCCTTTATGCCCTGTTTCAACCAGCAAGACGGCAGTAGCGGCTACTTCCGGCGCGGCAACACTGGTTGTCGGTTCAGGAGCCACAACATCTGGTCGGGTACGTCCTGCTCCATAGACCAGATCAACAGTTTTTGAGCCATAATCAAGATTACCGCGAATTTTACCCACCGCAATAACATTATAGGCACCACTCAACAGTACATTAACGCCAGGTGCGTTGGCCATGGTGACGACCTCAATAAGCTCGTTACGCTCCACCTGTCGATCAAGCATACGTAACATCGTACCAATCTGTGATACATCGTTACCGTTACCCGCCCAGCTATGGTTAACAACCCGACTACCGTCAGGCAATGCTGAAACCGAACTGCGAAACATGCTGTTAATCCAGAATGTGGCTTCATAACAGGTAATATCACTGATACCATTAGCCATTGAATGAGTGCCATAAAAAATTGAACCGACCCCGGTAGCATGATCCGAAGGAGACAAGCTGGCAGCACCAGGAAAGCGGAACGTTTTGCCTGTAAACTGCGGGCTCGTGGTACTGGGTGCATAGACTGTTCCACCCACTTCAACCTGAATTACCTTTACCCCTGCACCGGTCGGTATACGCGCGCCCAACAGAGCCTGCAAATCAGTATAGCCGATATCGGTTTTATAATCAGAAAAAGCAACCGGCGTGAAAAAGAAGCCCAAAAAAAGGCAAAGCAAGCATGTCTTGATGTTTTGCATGAGATTTAAGGTATGATATCGGGCGAACCCTTTCTGAGAGCTTGATGTTGATTCCTCCATGTAAACACTTAACCAAAAGAGTGAGTATAGACCAAATTCAGATTTTTTCATACACTCACGCGTTTGCGACCCAAGAGCCTGCTTTGCATGTTTTGCGGCTTAGACAACAATGAATAATCATAAAAAAATCGGCAAAAACATCGGCAATTTTTATATATTTTTCACATTAAAACGATTACAAAGAAAGCGATAAACTGATTATATAATCGGCAAAAAATGATCACTGAAACGCCGCCACATCTTGAGCCCTGCCTGCCGGACACCCTGGAACCGGGAATTTTTGACCTGATTACTGCACTGCCTAAGAGGATATTATGGAAGAACTTCTTGATATCATAGCCGTTACAACTCATGACGACTTCACCCTGGATCTTGTTTTTGAAAAACCCTTTACCAGGCTCTGCAACTCTCCGCTCTTCTTCAGAGCTTCTGTCCAATACGGCACTGTCGTTTGGCCGGGTAATTTTGATATTGCACCGGAGACTCTTTGGAACCGGTCTGTGCCTGCGTGAACCGGCCTGTTAGGCCATGAGACTGAGGAGAGGCCGAAAACGATCTGGACATTCTTCAAGACCACAAATACCTAAATTGCCGAACAAAGACACTTTGCTTTTTTGTTTAGCGAAGCTTTTGCGTACACTATAGTATGTGGTTGGCGTGTTTAATTTTCTATTCTTTCGGCTCAACTCATTTCTATGGCACTTCAATCGTTACGACCGGTCGCCCATCTTCGTGAAAATCCGGATGGTTCCTGGGCAGAGCATGATCTGAAAGAGCATCTCACGCAGGTTGCTGAAAAAGCAGCCCGATTCGCCGATGAATTTGGCAATGGCGACTGGGTCAAAACAGCCGGGCTGTTGCATGATCTTGGAAAATACAATCCACAGTGGCAGAAATATATCCGCAAAGCCAACGGAGATTATTCCGAGGAGAGTGATGGGCAAGATTGATCACTCCTCCGCTGGCGCTCTTCACGCTTTTAAAATAAATGAACAGATTGGGAAAATTCTTGCCTACCTCATCGCTGGCCATCATGCAGGTTTACCGGATTGGGAACATCAACCGGGAGTTGGTGGCGCCCTTTCAGGGAGACTGAACTCTTTCGAGAATTTACAAAAAGCCTTGAATGGAAATCCTCCTCAGGATATTCTTGATATATCGTTGCCGACCTCTCGTCCATGCTTTAAAGACAATGAAGCTGTGCATGTATGGATAAGAATGCTCTACTCTTGTCTTGTGGATGCTGATTTTCTTGATACTGAATCGTTTATGAGTCCAGACAAGGCAGACCTTCGCGCCAATAGCAGCTCGCTTGAAAAGCTCAAGGTTGCTTTTGACTCTTTCATGGAA
>CAILXB010000242.1 GCA_903838025.1 uncultured Chlorobiaceae bacterium | reverse complement strand
CCTGATCGGTCCATTGGGTCAATTCAGCGTGCTCGGCAATTTTTGAGGTTACCTCGCGCCATACCCGCTGGTTGCATTGCTCCATCCCGACAATAGCGGCAATTCTGATTTTATCGTGCATAGAATTACAAAAAGATGTGCGTTTCTGGTGGTTTTAACAGGACTGCAAAATGTAATAAAATCCCCTGATGTAAACTAACGATTAAAAAAAGAGCCAGCCTCTCTTTTCAGAAGGGGCTGGCTGCTGTTGTAACGTACTGCTACCGAAGGGTTTCTCTTTAGAAGGTGAAATCCACTCCTGCAACATAACTGCGTCCAGGGGCACGGAACCACTCGGCCTCTTCGTATTGCGTACCGAAGATGTTTCTGCAAAGCAGGCTCATTGAAACTGTTTCGCCTGCCTGATACTTCAAGCCAGAGTTGAACACAACGAAATCACCAGGATAGTTGGTACTTGCTGCGTTTGCATGGTTACTGACCGATTTGTACTGCGAGACATAGCGTCCATTACCATTGAGCGAAATCTTGCTTGTTGCCTTAAAGGTTACACTGGCTGAAGCTGTGTGCTCCGGTCGGTATGGCAGCCATGTTGGATCCGGATTGAGATGCTGGATATCGCTCAGGTTTGTAACATAAGAACGGTTTTTTGCAACCATGTAGGTGTAGGCGACATTAAATGCCCAGTCGGCTGTCGGCCTGTAGTTCAGGCCTGTTTCGATTCCATAGATACGTGCTTTTGTGATGTTCTGGTATTGGAAAATGAAGCCTGGTGATATGGCAGACTCGATAAGGTTCTCATAGTCATTCCAAAATCCGGCGATGTCAAAAGAGAGTTGGTCGCCAAACTGTTTGAACATACCGACCTCATAAGCGGTCATAGTCTCCTTGTCCAGAGCAGGATTGAGTGTTGTCGCATTGTATGGACCGGCACTGCGAATGAAGCGCTCGTAGAGCGATGGTGCACGGAAACTCCTTCCCCAGGAGGCTCTCAGCGACATATCATCCATTGCCTTGTAGTTCAGTGCAACGCGAGGGCTCAAAGCATCGACTGATTTGTGCTGAATAGGCGCCCACGGGCCTGTGACTGATATTGATTGTACATCACTGGCATTGATGCCGCTCCAGTCATAACGGAGTGAAAGCAGTGATGTCAGACTGTCTGTCAGCTTCACCTCATCCTGAACAAAGAGACCCAGGTTGTTTTCTTTGATATCGCCAAACGTATTGGTGGTTGGCCAATAGGCCGTGAGCTGTGTGGTTCTTACATCAACCTGATTACCGTCAGCTCCCAAAAGAATACGGTTGTTGTCGTTTGCTCTCCAGTCGATTTTTGTTCCTGCGCCGTAACGATTTGAAGAGGTTTCGTTGAAGTCGCCCGGAGCTTTATTGTAGAATGGAAGAGAAAGTTGCGTCGCATTTGTTGTATTGTATTCGTACTTGGTACCGTTATGCGTATAGTAAACTCGGGTATCAAGGCTAAGATTGTCACTGAGAAGGTTAACGTAGTTCAATCCTACGAGAGCATTCTTCCGCTGAATCATGTCATCGTAGTAATAAGCGCTGTTATTGATATCGTAAGCACGCTCTGGATGAGCCGTGATAACGGTGAAACTGTCGCCAGTATACCATTCATAAGCGTAACCGCCATTGGTCTTGTTGTAGAAGGTACTGAGCAGCAGGTACTGTTTGGCATCGATATCGTAACGCACTTTCAGTTTTACATCATCCAGCAAAGTATTGGCATTCTGGCGGTAGCCGTCATCAGTGCTGCGGGTGTAGAGGATGCTGTAGTTCAATTTTCCGCTCTTGTTGCCGAAACCAACATAGCTGTTCCAGAACCAGGGTGTGTGCTTGTCATTAAAAAACAGGCTCTGATCATTTGTTGCGGGAGCAGCGTAAAATCCGCCACTAAGACCGGCTTTCACTTCCAGTTTTTCAGGGAGGTGGCCGAAAACGTTGACGACACCGCCCATGGCACTTGAGCCATAAAGGGTTGCAGCAGCACCTTTAAGAATCTCCACCTTGTCGGCGGCATTCATGTTGACGGACGACCATGCTATTTCACCGGACTCCGGCGCATTGATAGGAAAACCGTCGTATAGTGCCGTTACACGGGTACCGATACCTCCCCCCTGATAGGTATTTGAGCCGCGAATCTGAACACCGGAAGTTGTTTGCCCGCCTGCGCGTGTTACCACGACACCGGGAACCTCTTCAATTACTCTGTCGAGTGTCGGGTTGGCCTCCTGCCTGATTTTTTGCTGTGAGACCACGTTGACGGTCACCGGAACATCAAGCCGATCCTGCTTGTAAAGCGATGCACCGACCACAACCTCGGAAGCCATGATGGTGGTTTGGCCGAGTTGGAGGCTGACCACAGCGGTCTGTCCTTCGTTCACGGTGATAACCTGGCTTGTAGGGGCGTAGCCGACGATGGATACGGAAATTTTTTGCGATTTTGCGGGGACGTTCTGAAGGGTGAAGTTCCCGTTCATGTCGGTAGCGGTGCCGATGGTGGTGCCAGGAATGGTAACGGAAGCACCGTAAACGCCCTCGCCATCTGCCTTGTCAATAATTTTGCCTTTAATTGTACCGCTGTCGGCTCCGTAGGATGTTATGGGAACCAGCACAGCCGCCAGGCAGGCTGTCGACAGAGCAAAACGGAAGGCGCGAAAGAGTTGCGCATGTTTCGTTTTCATGGTTGTGTGTTGTGAGGTTGCAATGATACGGACAAAAAAATAAAGTTCAAGAACACTTGTTCACTTTTTTAGCAGTACACAATCACCATCATCCAAGCATCAGCAATCAAATCGGGAGAGGAGAAAAAAACGTGTCCCCCTCACTGTCATCAAAATTAATTCCAAACCGAAGTTATTAAAAAAAAATGTAATACTACAAAGATTCCTGTGATTGTGGGGTGATTTGTGGATAAATGGTGTATAAGTACCGCAAACGCAACTCCCCGGTGGCTGCCGGGGAGTTTGAAAAGGGAAGAGCGCAAAGAGAGTATCAACGGTCAGATAACGCCAAGCTCTCGACCAATGGTGCAGAATTCGGTGATAACCTTGTCGAGATGGACTCGCTGATGAGTCGCCATGAAACTGGTACGAAGCGCTTCGTGGCCAGGCATGACGCCGGGACGGATGAAGGCGTTGACGTAGACACCGGCATCGAACAGCTTTTTCCAGAAGTGAAGGGTTTTCATTTGGTCGCTGATCAGCACAGTGACAATGGCCGTGCGGGATGGCATAAGGGTAAACCCTGCTTTGAGCAGCGCCTGGCGAACGTAATCGGTATTGGCGATGAGCCGCTCCATGAGTTCGGGCTCGGTGCGAATGATTTCAAGGGTGGCAAGAACGGCTGCAACACTTGCCGGTGTGGGCGAAGCGCTGAAAATAAGAGCCGGAGCGTTGTGTTTGATAAAGTTGATGACGGCGCGGTCACCCACAACATAGCCGCCGAGTGAGCCGAAGGTTTTGGAGAAGGTACCCATGATGAGGTCAACCTGGTTGACAAGGCCAAACTCCGAGGGGGTGCCTCTGCCGTTTTTGCCGATGACGCCGACCGCGTGGGCATCGTCAATAAGAATGCGGGCGTTATATTTTTTTGCAAGTTTTACCAGGGTCGGAAGGTCAACAATTTCACCGGAGACGGAGAAAACTCCATCAGAAACAATGAGGCGGCCAGCCGATTCAGGGATGGTTTGAAGCACGCGCTCCAGATCTTCCATGTTGTTGTGGTTGTAGCGAGCCAGATTGGCTCCTGCTCCGAGGGCCATGACGGTTGCTGCCACAAGGCTTGCATGGTTGTCGCGGTCGGAGACAATGTATTCGCCTCGCTGCACCAGTGTAGGGATAATACCCTGTCCGGTCTGGTAACCGGTACTGAAGAGCAGGCAGCGCTCTTTTTCAAAAAAGTCGGCAAGCTTCTCTTCAAGCTCGACGTGCAGGTTGACGGTGCCGGTCATGTAGCGCGATCCGCTGCAACTGGTGCCGTACTTGTTGATGGCGTTGATTGAGGCGGCTTTTACCCTCGGATCGGCGGTCAGGCCCAGATAGTTGTTCGAGCCAGCCATAACGAGTTTTCGTCCACCAAAAGAGACGACAGGGCCTTCGTTTTCGTCTATCGGATGAAAAAAGGGGTATAAACCCTGCTCCTTCACTTCGTCAGCAATGGTATACTCGATGCACTTTTTAAAGAGGTCTTTGGTTTTCTCCACAGTAATGCAAATTTATTTCAGCAGTAACAAAAAAAAGCTGGAATTTCTTGTGTTTACGGTCTTTTTTTTTGTTTTTCTTTCGGTGACCGGTTTTCTGGTAAGCGCATTTTGCTTAGAAAGCGAAATGTACCAAAAATTTTAGTTTTTTGTTAAAGCAGGCTTTGCTTTTTTTGCTGAAAGAAAATCCAGCCGAGGAAGAGGCGGCGTTATTGACTCTATAAACAGGGTGAGAGGCGATATGGGTGAAACACTATTGGTGACGGGTTCGAGCGGTTTTATTGGTGCGCAGGTGTTGCGCCATCTTGTTGCAGAGGGGGAGAGGGTAAGAGTGTTTCTTCGCCCAGAAAGCTCTGGCAGTGTTGTCCCGGAAGGTGTGGAGGTTGTCCGGGGCAGTTTTGGTGACAGGGAGGCTCTTGGCCGTGCGGTTTGTGGGGTTGATCGTATTGTACATCTCGCGGGGGTAACAAAAGCATTTGACGAGGCGGGTTATGATGCTGGAAATGTGATGCCGGTAAAGAATCTGCTTGCGGCCGTGAGGGAGCATAACGAGAACCTTAAACGCTTTCTTTTTGTCTCCTCTCTGACGGTTGCAGGCCCGGCTTCGGAGGGGTTGTGCGGGGTGAGTGAGCATGATACTCCTGCTCCTGTGAGTGCATACGGGCGCAGCAAGTTGCGGGCGGAAGCGCTCTGTATGCAGTATGCGGCTGATATTCCGGTTACTATTGTGCGTCCTCCGGCAGTCTACGGGCCGGGCGACCGGGATGTGTTGCAGGTTTTTCAGATGCTTGCCAAAGGGGTGCTGCTCTCGGCGGGCCGCCAAGCCAGGCAGCGTTTCAGCATGATTTATGTTGACGATCTTGTTGATGGCATGATGATGGCGGCCCGATCGGAGGCGGCTGCAGGAGGCATCTATTACATTTCGTCTCCTCGTTCATGCTCATGGGATGAGCTGATCGCTGCCGCCAGGCCTGTGCTCGGTTTTACCAGTATTCTCAAGCTTTCGCTGCCGAAGCCACTTCTCTTTTTTGTTGCGACGCTCATTGGTGCAGTCGGTTCGTTACGGGGGACGCCTGCGCTTATCAATCGTGACAAGGCCAATGAACTTGTGCAGGATTATTGGGTCTGTTCACCTGAGCAGGCTGAGACTGATTTTGGGTTCAGGGCTGGAACCCCACTTGCTGAAGGTATTGCAAAAACCATATCCTGGTACCGGCAGAAAGGGTGGCTGTGAGGTTCCCGGCCCGGTTTATCCGAGCAGTTTTTGCATGAGCCGCAAGAGCAGATATTTTTCGTCCGGGTAGGGGAGCAGCCCTTTGAGTGCGGCATCGGTTTCCCGCAGGGCGGTGATTGCGCGCTCGGCATCACGGAGTGAAAATAAGCGGGTGTAGGTGAGATAGTTTTTAACGAAGTACTCCTGCTTTCCGTACATGCCAAGTACTTTGGCGATTTCTGCCTGAGGAAGTTGCCTTACTTCGGGCAGTGAGAGTTTCCAGAGGCGGATATAAAAGGTGGTCAAAAAGCGGACGATGTTGCCAAGCCCCTCTTTTTGACCTTCACGCTCCATGATCATAAGCGATATGCCGCTGCAGAGTCGCAGGCTCCGCTGGGCAAGCGCTTTTTCAAGTTCAAAGACGTTGTAACTCCGCGATATGCCGACGCAGTCGAGGACGTCAGTTGCCGTGATGCGTTTGTCTTTTCCCCGGGCGGAGGCATAAAGGATAATTTTTTCAATTTCATGGCAGATTTCTCTTGCTGATGGCTCAATGTAGGCTGTAAAGGCTTTGAGGGCATCAGGTTCAAATGTCCATCCGGAAGATTTTGCCCTGGCGGAAGCGAAGAGCTCTGGAGTTTTGATGGCCGCAAAATCGTGGCGGTATTTTTTCAGCGTGCTGAAAGGAGGTTTTTCAATCTCTTTTTTATCAACCTGGTCAGCATCAAGCAGCAGGACGGTAAACTCTGCTGGACTTTGTATGTAGCGGTTGAATTTTTCTTCATGCTGCTTTTGCAGCTCTTTTGTTGGAGGCTTTTTGATTTTTTCGAACTGCCGGACAATGAGAAGCTGCCTGGGGGTGAACATCGGATATTCGGAGGCTTTTGATATCAGTTCGCCTGGCGTAAGATCGGGGCCGTACAAAATGTGGGTGTTGCATGCCGCATCGCTTTCGGATGGAAAAATTGCCGTTCGGATCATGTCGGCAAACTCCTCCTTGAGGTAGCTTTCGGGGCCGTAAAAGAGATAAACCGGAGCAATGATTCCGGCAAGAATATTTTTTTTCAGTGCATCCATTGTTGATAGTAATCAGTAATCAGTAATTAGTAATCAGTAATCAGTTATCAGTAATTACTGCCCACTGATAACTGATTACTGACAACTATCAGAACGGCAAATCGTCCTTGTCGTTTTCAAGCATCGGTACAGAAGGTGCAGCGGGGGAGTTTGGCTGATATTCCCGCTGTGGTGTGCTGACCTGTTGGCGCTCATCATGTTGCGGGTTGCTTTCAGTGTGACCCTGACTGCCGAGCATTTGCATGTCGGAACAGACAATCTCGGTGGTGTACTTTTTTTCGCCGCTTTTGGTGTCGTCCCAGCTTCTGGTCTGCAAGCGTCCTTCAACATAGACCTGACGCCCCTTTTTCAGGTACTGGTTGCATATTTCAGCAAGCTTGCCCCATGCGACAAGCCGGTGCCACTCGGTTTTTTCTTGCAGGTTCCCGCTGCTGTCTTTGAAGTTTTCATTGGTGGCTATCGTGAAATTAACGACCGACTGGCCTGAAGCCGTGGTCCTTAACTCGGGATCGTTGCCGAGATGGCCGATCAGCATTACTTTATTCAGTCCTCTTGCCATGATGTTCTGAATGGTTCGTTGAAAAAAAGTTGCCGGAAGCGAACTCCCTTTTCCTTTATGAAGATAAAAATATCTTTTTTATACCGCAAGTAGTTCCGCATTTATGACAGGGCCTTCCCGGCAGAGCAGAATGGTACGCAGCCCTTCATCAGGGGTGTTGACTTCAACGCTGCATCCATAGCAGATGCCGATACCGCAGCCCATGACCGATTCAAGTGAAACTTCACCTGCCAGTTGCTGCTCACGGCAGAATTTGGCAACGGCTTTCAGCATGGCATTTGGTCCGCACGCAAAAACTTTGACGTTACCCTCTTTTTTGAGGTTCTCCAACTCGTTTTGGAGCAGCTCTACGACGTTGCCCTTAAACCCTTCGGAGCCATCGTCGGTTGCAAACCGGCAGTTTGAAAGTTCTCCGGCGAGCAAATCCTCTTTTGATTGGCCTCCAATCAGGTTGATGACTTTTTTGCCTTTCGCGGCAAGCGTTTTTTCAAGAAAGAGCATGGGAGCAGTGCCGATTCCTCCGGAGAGAAGAATGGCGGTGTCAAATTCTTTTGCTGTAATGTCGAAGCAATTTCCGAGCGGTCCGAGTACCATTACGGTTGAGCCTGACGGCTTGTCGCAGAACAGCGAGGTGCCGGGCCCGATTGATTTGACCATGATGTCGATACATGTTCCCCGCACGTTGTGTATCGAAAAAGGCCGACGAAGCAGTGGCAGGGTTGTGTCGCTGACCTTGACGTTGATAAAGTTTCCGGGTTTTGCCGCAGCGGCAATTGCCGGGCAATCGAGGGTGATGATGCTGACGGTGCTGCTGATACGGCGGCTCTGGACGACGGTTGCCCGGATATCGACGATGGAGTTTTTTTCAGGCATGAAGGTGATAATCGTGATTGAACTTGCCCTTAATTAAGTGAGCAAAAGAGTCATTTGCAAGCTCCCGGGGTGAGATAAAAAACTTTAAATTTTTAACCTTGCAAGAACTGTCTATGTTGAATCTTTTGTAGTGTCAGCTCAGAGTGATATCTTTGGCTTTTTCTGATTTCTGATTTTTCCCTCAGCGTCCATAAATCCAATGCCCGGTTCATGCGTATTTTAACT
>CAILXB010000241.1 GCA_903838025.1 uncultured Chlorobiaceae bacterium | reverse complement strand
CCGCCGCAAACTCATCCGTATGGGCTACATCAAGGCCATCATCGGACTTCCGGCAAACCTCTTTTACGGCACTGGCATTCCCGCTTGTATTATCGTCATCGACAAAAAAGATGCTCATGCCCGCAAAGGCATCTTCATGATTGATGCAAGCGCAGGCTACATGAAAGATGGCCCCAAGAACCGACTGCGTGACATGGATCTCCACAAGATTGTCGATGTCTTCACCCGGCAGCTTGAACTCCCGAAATACTCCCGCATGGTCGGTATCGACGAGATTGAGAAAAACGACTTCAACCTCAACCTTCCCCGCTACATCGACAACCAGGAGGCAGAGGATATTCAGGATATCGAGGGCCACCTTCGCGGCGGAATCCCGTGTAGTGATGTTGATGGTCTACAGCCCTACTGGGAGGTCTGCTTGGAACTTCGCCAGACGCTTTTTGCCGCCAACCGTCCCGGCTACCTTGATCTTGCCATCACGAAGGGTGCCATCAAGAGTACCATCTACACCCACCCCGAGTTCGTCACCTTCATCGAAAGTATGAACACGCTTTTTGCTGAGTGGCACAAGAGCGCCGCCGTGAGGCTCAAAAACCTCCAGCCCGCTTTTCATCCAAAGATGCTGATTCAGGAACTCTCCGAAGAGCTGCTCGCGCACTACACCGGCAAGCTGCTCATCGACAACTATCACGTCTACCAGCACCTGATGGACTACTGGACAGAGACCATGCAGGATGACTGCTACCTCATCTCTGCCGATGGATGGAGAGCTGAAACCGCCCGGGTTCTGGTGAAGAACAGCAAAGGGAAAGAGGTAGACAAGGGGTGGGCCTGCGACCTCGTGCCCAAACCCCTCATCGTTTCCCGCTACTTTGCCAGATTTCAGGAAGCCATCACCGGGCTTGAAGCCGAACTGGAAAGCCTCACCGCACGCATAAGCGAGCTGGAGGAGGAACATGGCGGGGAAGAGGGAGCTTTTGCGGTATTGGACAAGGTGAACAAGGCAAACGTCGCTGCCCGCCTGAAAGAGATCAAAGGCGACAATGATGCCAAAGAGGAGGCCGATATTCTCCGGGAGTGGCTGAAACTGTCAGGAGAGGAAGCCGACATGAAGAAAATGCTCAAGGAAGCTGAAGCCAATCTTGACGCGCTCGCTTATACCAAATATCCAAAGCTGAGCGAAGAGGAGGTAAAAACACTGGTTGTTGACGACAAGTGGCTTGCCACTATTGCCGCCGCCATTCACGGTGAGATGGATCGCATCAGCCAGAACCTCACCCGCCGGGTCAAGGAACTCGCCGAGCGCTACGAAACGCCCCTGCCAGAAGTTAACAGCAAGGTTGCCGAGCTGGAAGCGAAGGTAAATGTGCATCTTAAACGAATGGGGATGGAGGTATGAGCACATCAAAAAAAATTTTATCAACCCCAAAAAAGGTTTGTTATGACAATTGCTGAATTAAAAGTAAAACCATTTGCAGAAAGATTGCAGCTTATGGAAGACTTATGGGAAACATTAAGCAATGAAGATAATAATCTGCAATCACCAGCAT
>CAILXB010000240.1 GCA_903838025.1 uncultured Chlorobiaceae bacterium | reverse complement strand
CTGCCAGTGAGGCAAATTCCTATGAGTTATTTTAAACCCCTTGAGTTCGGCGTTTGTGTTTCCGGTCTGTTGTTGTTTGTAGATGGAATATGCAGGCTGGAAGCCTGCTCCACTTGTATGATAAGTTTCATACATCCACCCATACTCATCTTCAACCTCTTTCAGGATGCGCTTTGCCTCTTTTTCAAAGGCTGCTACATCCACTGGCGTGTTGTAGTTATACGCAATGAAGGTGGCGGCTGGCGACAGGTCGTTGAGTACCGCACGGCGTGCGCCCAATCGGGAAAAAGGCACCCAAGTTTTGTTGCCGTTCTCATCAGTTTCTTCCTGTAAAATGATACCATCATGCTGAACAAGAAACCCGAGTGACTCAACCACCTTACGATCACCGCAAAGCTGAGCCGCAACACCGGTCATCCCTGTACCACAGAACCCGTCAAACACAATATCACCCGGCTCGGTGTAGTGAAGGATATAGCGCATAATGGCCTTATGCGGCACCTTGGTATGATAGGAGTGCGCATTGTAGATAGGATCGTTCTTGCCTTCACTTACGTCCGCAGCAAAGGGCTCACGATGATAGGTAAAACCTTCGGGTTTCTCCGGCTTTTGTGCTTCCCATTCAGCAATAAAATCAGCAATCCAGGGATTCGGGCACGCCGTATAATAAGGTGGATCACTCAGCTTCAGGATATCTTCATCTCTCCCAATGGGAAAACCTTCGATTTTGCGGAATTCAGGATCGCGAAGCTTCTCTGCCAACAGTTCGGTGAAATATGCCCGCCGGGCTTCATCATCAGGGAAAGTCTTGCCAAGGCAGGTGACAGGAGTGGCATTCGGCACCATCTGTTCTTCAAACAACTGGCCAGAACCATCCTTTGCGGGGACCATTTCTGTTTTAAAGAGTGTTTCTTGCTTCGAATTCATTCGGTAGCTACCAGTTTTTTTATCTGTGTTTCCATGAGTGAAGGAGTCCCTTTTTTTCTTTTGACAGCGCACAAGAGCCGTGTCATGGCAAATTTTTAAGAAATTTTCTGCCTTGTACAGTCAAGCGGTATTTCTGCAAACGACTGCTTGGTTTGTCGGGTATCGTACGCTCCAAAAAACCGGCATCAATCAATGGAATCAGGTAATTCTTCTGGAACGTTTTCCAGTGTTTCAACCCAAGTTCTGACATGATCTCTCTTGCTGCCCGTGGTTCAGCGCAGTAGCTTCCGACTTGTGCGGTGACTTGTGCGGTGACCTGTGCGGTGACTTGTGCGCCAACAAATTCGATGATTTCAGCGGGATTTTGGACTGAACCAAATTCCGGCACGCTGATGATCATGCGAAATATATCCCCTTCGATGAGCTGTGGATCTGCTCCACCATATTTTTTGCCGTAGAGCATCATCTTGCGCATACCGGAACCCAGCTCGTCAGCCCTGTCTATTTCCCTGAAAAATGCACCGATCACCGGGTTTTTTGGATAGGGGGCGAATGTTTCGGGATCAAGCACGCCAAAACCATGAGGACGATTCGCGTTATAGGTAGTGACTTTGCCATATTCGATGATAAGGCGTGCTGGAATTCCACTGGCGTATTCACGGTGAATCAGCATGTTCGATGCAACTTCACGAAATATTGCATCCCGCAGGCTTCTGCGTTCAATGCCTTCCAGATAAAAAGGGTCTGGCAGATGTTTTTGGACAAAAGCCAGAATACGATCATAACTGTCAATCAGATTGGTGCGAACCAGATCGCGATCATCGTATCGGTCAACATTAACTTTGCGAAGGATAAGATCGGTTCGATGAGCTGGACAAACTTGCAGGATAAGCAAGTCGGGTGCGAACAACATGACTCCGGCTAAAGTAACCCCATGTTCTTTTGTAATTGGATCAGCTTGATAGAGTTGTGCACTCTTGAGCAGTTGCTCATCATCCATAGTTGCCCAGGGATGGTTGTCCTTGTTTATGCGAACATATCTTCGGCATTTTTCAATCAATTCCGGACGAAGATCTGTTGGCTGAATCCATGGGTAGACCTTGTTTTCGCTGAATGTCGCCTGTTTGCGCTGGTAGAGATGCGCAACCAGTGTGGTATGGTCGGTAATATCCAGATCGCCATCTTCATTTCGGTCGTAGATGCGTCCATTGCAGCGATGCACCTGAGAGCTTTCCGGCACATAGATTCGCAACAAAAATTTCCCGACCAGCTCAACAACATCAACCGTAAGATAGGTTGGAGGAGTGAGCTTCAGTGGGTTATTGATTGCTGTAACAAAGTCCTTTTTGATCTGCGACACAGCATCAGGTTCAATACCCTGAAGAGTTCCGTCATCCTGAACGCCAAGTAAAAGAGTTCCGCCATGCCGATTAAGAAATGCACAAACCGTCTCATAGAGATCGCGGGTAATTTTATTGCGGCAGGTTTTAAATTCTACAGAAATTCCCTCACCTTGCCGGATCAGCTCAATGATTCTGCTTTCATGACTATTCATAACTGAGAGCCTTATTCAAGGATTATTCGCACCTTGGCCGGGTCTTTGCCCTTGGTGAGTTGATCAATGTACTCATCAAAGCGCCTTTTCATCTCACCCGGTGTTGCGGCTCCGCCATGAACCTGTAGCGCTTTTTCGAGATCTTTGGCTTTCACACTCACTTTCACCAGTCCTGACAGTACCTCTTTAAGGGCATGAACAAAGTTGCTATCGAGTGGTTCAGGCAGTTCACCTGACTTGATAAACAATTCAAGCGGTTGGCGATCGTCACTCCTGAGCAGATCCATGTTGGCCTGAGTAATCGGGTCTTTGAGGTTCCCGAGAATTGTTACGCTCCAGCCAGCCACCATTGCGTCAAGCTCTGCATCCATCCTTTCAATCATTTGATTAGCCCCGATCATGATGGAT
>CAILXB010000239.1 GCA_903838025.1 uncultured Chlorobiaceae bacterium | reverse complement strand
GGTTTCGAGGCTTCGAAAGCTATCGAACAAGGATCCTCTTTTACTGTGGTAAACTGGATATGACAATCTAACGGCGCAGTAAAATGAAAATTCTTTTCCATTAAAACCTGCGGAGAGCCGTTAATTCAGCTAAAAGTGAACCGCTGAAGACCTTCATACTGAGCATCAACTCCATCACCTCTGTACAAAGGGGCAATGTTGCCGTTTTGTTCGGCAAGAGCGTCAAAAGGATCATGCTTACTTGTAAAAAGTACGGAAGCAAAATTCCCGATGCTACCAACTGTTGCGCATGACTTCTTAATTTCAGCGAGATTATCGGGCTTTTCGGCCTTTTTCAGTGGGTATCGTACAGCTCGAACTACGACCCATTCAGGCCCGTCAGGGCCCTTAAACCAAATCGAAGGATCGATATGTGGATAACTTTGCCAGGACATCAATATATGACCTGCTTTTTCTATTCTATTCCGCACAACTTGTACCGCAAAATCTTGTATCTCCCAGTCCGACATTTCAATTGGGTCATCATTCAGCAAGTCGGAAGGATTTATTGACCGCCATGTTCGGGCATTAAGGAGGCCCCACCCCTTTGCCACAGGAGCCCATTCTCCCAGCGTTTTGCGCATGGGCATAACGCAAGCATTCCCTTGGCAACTATTGGTTAGAGACAGAAATCCCTCAAGGGTGCCGGGTATATCAAGATGATGGTTAACATCCCTCAACTGAATGAAGAACAATTGGTTTCCAAAAAGAAAGGACAGATGCTCCAAAAGCGGAAGATCTAGGTGATCCCTTAACCAACGAATATTTTGACCAGCCAGCTTTTGAATATGTAATCCGGCCACTTGCCAGCAGCGTTCAAAATCGTCAGAAACCTCCATCATAGGAACATTATACATAGAGGGTATGTTTTATATTAGCTTGTAGCAATTAATCTACACCACACAATAAAATATATGATTCAAACTGTTGCCAACTAATTAGACTTGAGTAGTATACTACCACATTTCAAGAATATTAGAAACTTCTATAGATTGTTGATATACTAATATCGTCCCACAGTCACCTTAATCCCCTTCGATTGGTTCACACTACTCAAGGAGTTTGTCTTTAATAATAGCGATATCGTCAGCAATTGCCAGGAATTTCCTTATTCCAAAGGATATCATGAGTAAGACTGTTATCAAAAACGTAGACAATGCCAAGACGATAATCTGATAATCCAATACGTGATACTTCAAGTAAAACATATACCAGCCCCAATTTCTAATGTCCAAGTATAAATTATAGAGCGCGGGGATAGGAATGAATAAAGCCAAGCCCGGGAAGACCTTGGATAGTATGTTCAGCCCTTTATGAGAATTGATCATTTATATTTTTAAATGACGTTATACTTATAACCATCACAACAATAAGTGGTATATATTCAGCAATATTTATAAACAATATAATTCACCAGCAAATAACAATACTCACTCAATTATTTTGTCCTTAATAACAGCAATATCATCAGCCAATTCAAGGAATTTTCTGATTCCGAGGGCTAGCAATAAAATAAAAGCACTCAGAAGGATTTTAAGATATAAATCCATTATCAGCAAAGCGATTCCACCCGTTGAATTAAACAAATCAAATCCCATGCGCTGGAATTCGGCACAAATGTCAAAGAACGGTGATATGGCACTAACAACAGCTAAACCCATAAATACCTTTGACAGTATCATAAGGGCATTTTTAGACTTGTCCATAGTATGGCTAAATTTTAACTTAAATAAGAATAATTAACCACAATACGTTAATCAGAATACCTGACAAAATCATTGAGATAATCCACATACCTAATAATACTAGCAGAAGAGACATACATATTATCAAAGACAAATTTATTAGTAGTGCTTGACGATATTCTTGTCTTCACATAAAAGCCCTTTGCTGTTGAGAGCGTTAGCATTGAATATACGCCATCAATATCATAAGATCTAAATAAAATATTCTCATCGCCAATCTTCTCATCCAGGAGCTTAGCATCAGGATACGCATTGATAATATCTAAAGATGCTTGATTAAACTCGATAATAAAGTCCTCATAATTGGTCTTATAGCCAACATCATCCTGCTGATGATTGTACACGTAAATACTTACATTAATACATATCGCAGTATATTTAAGACACACCCCTAATCCGGGATCATTTTTCTCAAAATCAATTAACTCATCAAAATGAACCCAATCAAAATGATATGGAAAAGAAAACGGGTATCGTATCCCTAATTTAACCATACAGTAAGGAAGTGCTGACAACTGATTTATTCCAGTAACTTTGGAAACATCAAACAACATGCGGCCAGTATCTGTGTAAAATTTATCACCTTCGGGATACATTTCTTCGTAAGTCACATAATGCAACGTCTTATCATTCTGTTTCTGCAATTCGCTACTGATTACCCTGTACATCCTCTTTCTGCCATGTTGAATGATACAGTGGATAAGCCGCATTTCAACAATGCTGGCTTTTTGAGGACTGGCAACGTCAATTATCAGCGGGCTGTCTGGATCATAGTGTTTTTCGCCAATTATTGGAAGGTCTATTTTAAAATCCTCTCTGATAGATCTTCTTAAAGGACTATTATAATCTGGCTGTATAAAGTTTACATACTTAGCTGCGTCATATACAAGTTTAGCATATAAGTCAGTCTTCGAATTATCACAACCGGCACTAATCACAATCTTTCGATCCCTAATATTTATCCTATAATCAATGAATAACCAATCTCGCCCATCTTTATGAGCGACATACGCCGTCACCAATGCCTTATGAGCGCCAGTGTCGTTTAATACGGTACCCATCCATTTCACTATAGCACAATTTGTTTCAATTTTTTTCTTATAATCCTCATCAAATTCCTCCACATGAGTTGGATTAATTAAATAAACATCCCATTCTTCATCATCATTAGTAACATCCACAATTACAAATGTCACTTCATACAATGACAATGGATCTTCGTATCCATAAAACAATGATCCGACAGCCTTTTCATCATTATTATCTACACCATGCCACCATGGCATCGGGAAAAGTATAACTTCAATAAAATCGAGAACCATGAATATGTGATTCTCCGAATCTAATAGAACTGAATTTGAAACCATCTTTACAGCTATTTTTAGCGTTTGTCGAGTGAATCTTGTGCGATTCAGTTTTTTGCCCAAAGGTTCCTGCCTGCGCCACTGACGTATCTTTGATACAAGGGCCAGCATGGCCTATCGTAATGTTCTGGCCAACCCCATCCACCTTACAGCAAGTAGCCGGGTTGGCCTGCCGGGTTATTCATCACAGATCTTGCAAGTATTTTCTCCTGGTATTCGAAGTCAGTCCAGTTGCCGCCAAACGCTTCCCCCGGTTGGATGATTGCTATCACTTTTGGGCTGGCATGGTTGGCCACATAGAGCGCCTGGAATGCCGCCACACCATCAGCGCAAAGATAGAGAAGGCTGAATCTCAATGACCCATGACTCTCCGCAACATCCTGCTTGCGCTCCATTATTGACCATACACAAAACGGCGGTTTGTGCCGAGCTGTTTCCCTATTGAAATCCCCATCCGATTTCGTGGGCATATCTGGTTGCCAACCGTTTGGCGTCAATTCGTTTTTCCTGACCTCCCTCTGTGCTATGAGTCGATACCCTTTGAACCCGTTGTTCTTGAGTTCCATGAGGGCTTTATCCTTATTGTAGCCATAGTCAACATAAATGAAGCTATATACTTGCCCACCAAGGTGCTTGACAGGACTGCCGACAAAACCGCATGATGGATAGTAGAGCGAGTCTTTCAATAACTCTTGGAGGGGAAAGGGATCAGACATCATTGATGACGGGGTAAGCGATGCCAACTGTTCGGGATAGTCTGCTAAAGGGAGCTCCTTAATCATATGCTGTTTTTGGCTCTTCGCGGAATTTAATGGGTTGAAGTGAAACCAGAATACTTCACAATACAGTAGGAAGGTTAAGATTTCTACGATAAAATAATGTTTTGGTTCGGTGGCTTTCGAAGCTGTTAAAGTCCCTTGCTGAGACTTTTAGACGCTGTATTATGTTTGCAAACAGCCGTTTAGCTCGTTTGTTTATTCTTGCTTAAATCGTCAATAATGCCGTTCCTATGGCTTGTTTTTATACATTTATCTCTCATCACAGGGCTCTATTCTGAGTTATCCGATGAATCAATATTACGCCTTCCTAGCTCTTTCTTACTCTATTCCCACTAAAATGTGCGGATACCCCTGTTTTTATTGAGTCGTTATTGCCCTTTTGACCTTACACCTGGCATTAGGCCACTTGGTTTCTCGTAGATATTTCTTGGAATGTCTGAATTAGAGCCAGTTGAGCAGCATTTCGATTCAGGCTTTTGGGGTTTTCGTGCATATTCCGGCAACATCGAACACCTTTTCCGGTCAAAATCGAACACTGAACATCCACCATTCAGTCTGCAAAAAGCAATGTACAAAAGTGTTCGGAGTTAACTCATATTTGCCATCAATTTTCGCATAGATTCTCCTTTAAGGGTTATTTGATACGCATTGTGCACCAGCCGGTCACAGATAGCATCGGCCAGTGTTGGGTCGTCAATAAGCCTGTGCCACTCCGAAACCGGATACTGAGTACTGACAAGGGTTGAACGCACCGGCGATGGCCCGCAGACTCAGTTGCTTGGTAAAATGCAGCCGCGCGATTTCACGGATTGTTCTCATGGTTTTTCTCCTGCCTTGTTGTTGCATAGCCCTTCGTTTTGGTTCAAAAAAAACGATCAGGCTACAGAATACGTCAACTTGCAGAAGAATGATGAGTGGGTTTCCGGTAACTTCGAACACGTTTTCCGCTCAGGGCAAAAAAGTGTTCGATCTTTTGCGGAATTACTGTTCGGCTTTTCCCGGAATTAGTGTTCCAGCGGATTTTGCGTTCGAGGTTTGCCGGAATATGCATGCAGCAGAAGCAATGTGATCTGAACGCAAGCGTTGGTAATCCTGAAGCTTTCGAATATTCGATGGAGGCACGAACCCTGCCTTCAGCAGGCCGTGCGCATGCAGGGTAGCTCCCCATTGACAGTCCTTCATGTCAGTCTTTCGCCCTGGCAGGTTGCGTGTTTGCCGACCGTTGACCATCACCACTTCAAGGCCAGCCGCTTCAAGTACACCATAGAGCGACAGCCAGTAGACCCCGGTAGCTTCCATTGCTATGGAATGGACACCTTCTCCCAACAGCCAATCACGCAATTCGTGCAACTGGCTGGTAAACGTCCCAAAAACCTTTGGCAGGCCTCCAGCGATAGAAACATGCATGTGCTCGCTGCCCACGTCACAGAAGGCTGCACGAGTATCGAGAACCGGTAACTCCTTCATCACCAACCCCCTTTTGAATTTGCAAATTTCAAAAAACAACTGAATTCACCTGCAAGCCCGACAACGCTTAGGGCATTATAAAGCTTTCCAGCGGGATGCGAATTTCGCTCACCAAAATGTGCGCAGGAACGTGGCCGGAACCATTCTCAAAACCGGGCTATTGGCACCAGAATAGAGGACGGCAATACTGCTCACAGTGAATTCAACGCTTGCAATTTACTGCATTTTTGTTCAAGGTCCGTGTGCGGTAACCGGTAGGCTACGGGAGGCTCAAAAAGCAAAGCCGGCATGAGCTGCCAACTGACTACGGGACGAAAACCAGGCGGAAGCCAACGAGGTTGTACCGGTTGTCGGGGGTGAAGTTGATCCGAGAAGCCGACCGACAAGGCACGGCAATGTCGCACCAGCTCCCGCCACGAACCACACGGCCCGAACCAGTTGCTGGCCCTGCAGGATTAATAACCGTACCTTTCGATTTACAATCATCATAATAGGTTCCACCGTACCAATCGCTGCACCACTCCCACACATTCCCGTGCATGTTGTACAACCCCCACGCATTGGGTGCAAAACTGTTTACCGCAACAGTGTTCTGCCGATACACTCCTTTCGGATTATTATTGTAAGGATAGTTGCCGTCATAGTTTGCCTGATTGGTCGTCAGGTTCTCTCCTGTATTGAAGGGGGTACGGCTCCCGGCACGGCAGGCATATTCCCATTCCGCTTCTGTTGGCAAACGATACGATTTACCTGTTTTTTCAGAGAGCCACCGACAATATTCCACGGCATCGTTCCAGCTCACATGAACCACCGGATGGTTCTCTTCACTCTGGGGTCGCACACTACCCGACACGCCATAACGCCAATTAATTCCTGGTTTCTTTTGCACTGTTGTTCCATCAAAAACATAACTGCCATCTCCATTTTCAGCATCGGTTTTGTAATTGGTCGCTTCCACAAATTTTCTGAACTCGCCAACCGTAACTTCATATTTGCCCATACAAAAATCACTCACTTTTACCTGGTGTTGAGTTTCACTGTAGTTTATACCCAATGATTGATAAAATGCTTTGGCTGCATCTCTGCCAATTTCTGTTTCAGGGCTCCCCATCATCGTAAATTCACCACCGTGGATCAACACGAAATCTGGCGCAGTAACCATGAGCAAGAGCATTTTTGCTTTTTCTGTTACCGTTGAACATGCCGTAACCATGCTCAAACCAGCGAGCAATACCAGAATCCATAACCGTTTGAAGCGGCCTTTTGCAATGAGTTTCATGATAAATGCTGTTTTGATGAGAGTTGAAGTGCTGCTGCGTTACTTAACGAATGTACAGAAATTTGCCGCATTGCCTGCGCAATCTTCTTGCAGCATTTTGCTCACCGCTCCCGCTTCGCCGCTCAACACTCGCCTGCGCCTTTTTGCTGACGAAGTGACCAGCGACAAGGGCACCGGGCGTTAGCGCCCAAGCTTGCTGCAATGCGGGCTGCTTGCGCTGAATGCAGTGCTGGCGTGGTGTCGGGGCGGGTTTAAGGGGTGCGAACCCCTTGAGGTATTGGCCGTTCCCGGCCAGTGCCGCTTTTC
>CAILXB010000238.1 GCA_903838025.1 uncultured Chlorobiaceae bacterium | reverse complement strand
GTAACGTCACCCTTACTGAAAAGCCGGTAACAATGGGACGTTATGAACTCCAGGAAAGAACTTATTAACTATTTTGCTTATGACGGTGTCAACAGATCAGCATAAAGAGGGGAAAAAAGAGGTTACCTTTCGGGTTTTCCGCTTTAATCCACAGGTCGACAGCAAGTCCTATTTTGACGATTATACTATCCCGGTGGAGAGGGGTGTTACGGTGCTCAGGTCGTTGAATTATATCAAGGAGCATATTGACGGCTCGGTGAGTTTCAGGGCCTTCTGTCAGGCCGGAATCTGCGGCTCTTGCGGCATGAGGGTGAATGGTCTCTCCCAGCTTGCCTGTACGACCCAGGTGTGGGATGTGCTTGCCAAAAGCCGTGAGCCGGGCATCATCAAGGTTGAGCCATTGCGCAACCTGCCGCTCATCAAGGATCTTATTGTTGATATGGATCCGCTTGTCGACAAAATGAAGCACTACTCGAACTGGGTTGATTCAACCATGCCCGAGGCTCAGATGGGTAAAAAGGAGTTTCTGATTTCTGAAGAGGAGTTCCTTCGTTATGACAAGGCGACTGACTGTATTCTTTGCGCCTCCTGTGTTTCCGAATGCAGCATTTTAAGGGCGAACAAGGAGTATGTCTCTCCTGCCGTGCTGCTGAAATCGTACCGCATGAGTGTCGATAGTCGTGACTCCATGCATGAGCAGCGTCTGGCCGAACTTGTCAAGGATCATGGCGTCTGGGACTGTACGCACTGCTATCGTTGTCAGGAATCGTGTGTGAAAAGCATTCCTATTATGGATGCTATTCATGGCCTGCGTGAAGATGCTATCGAGAGCAGGGGAAAGAATGATACCAGTGGATCCAAACATGCGGAAGCTTTCATGACGGATATTGAAAAGAAAGGCAAGCTGATTGAAGCGACCCTTCCGATTCGCACCAATGGTGTGGTCTGGACGCTGCAGAATCTTTTGCCCATGGCCATGAAGATGATCATGAAGCGCCGTACGCCACCACCACCACCGCTGGTAAAATCGGTCAAAGGGATAAAGATATTCAGGTCGATGTTCAGGGAGATGACCGAACATGTAAAGCAGGATCACAAATCTCATAAAAAATAACAGGGGAGAAGTGCTCTATGAAGCGATATGCATATTACCTGAGCTGTATCAATGAGTCCATGACCAAAGAGGTGGACCGTTCGATTGAACTCTGGCAGAAAGATCTTGGAATCGAGCTTGTCAAGCTCCACGAGGGTACCTGCTGCGGGGGGAGTAACCTTGAGTATGTCAGTCCGAAACATTTTGCGCTGGTCAATGGACGCAATATTGCCCTTGCCGAAAAGATGGGGCTTGACCTTATCGTCTCCTGCAATACTTGCCTGATGACGATCCGTACGGCAAAGAAAAAGCTTGATGAAACCCCGGAATTGAAGAAAGAAATCAACGAGATTCTGAAAAAAGAGGGGCTTGAATACCGGGGCACTTCTGAGGTGCGCCATCTGCTTTGGGTACTGGTTGATGATATCGGGCTTGATACTATTCGCGAGAAGGTGAAGGTTCCGCTGAAAAATTATCGGATAGCTCCCTTTTATGGATGCCACATACTCCGGCCATCAACGGTTCTTGGTCACGACAATCCTCGTGATCCAACCTCACTTGACCAGTTGATTGAGGCTTTGGGCGGTCAAACCATCCCTTATACTCATAAAAATCGCTGTTGTGGATTTCATACCTTGCTGGTTGCCGAGCAAGAGTCGCTCAATGTGGCGGCAGAGGCACTTCAGGAGGCCATTGAGTCGAAGGCTGATTTTATTGTGACGCCCTGTCCGCTCTGTCACACTTCTCTTGACGGCTATCAGGCAAAAGCGCTTAAAAATGCAGGTATTGAGAACTCCATTCCTGTTTTTCATATTTCCGAAATGATTGGTCTTGCACTCGGATACAGTGCCAAGGAGCTTGGTATCAAACGACATATTGTTTCGTGAAGATGGTTCCTGGAGCTGATGGGCTGATTTTTTGGTTGACGATCTTTTCGGGAAAGTTTTAAAAAAGGCTGAAAAAGCGTAACTTTGCACTTTTACTTTGCTCTCAGCCGGGGAATTACCGGACGATCTGACAGGCCTCTTGTTTTGTTAACCCATCAAATTATTGCATTGCATGCTCAAAAATGATCTTTTTCTCCGGGCACTAAAACGCCAGCCATGTTCCAGAACCCCAATCTGGGTGATGCGCCAGGCCGGTCGTTATTTGCCGGAGTACCGTGCTGTGAGAGAAAAAACCGATTTTTTAACCCTCTGCAAGACCCCGGAACTGGCAACCGAGGTGACCATTCAGCCCGTTGAACTGATGGGTGTGGATGCGGCGATTATTTTTTCTGATATCCTTGTGGTCAATGAAGCCATGGGTATGAATGTTGAGATCATTGAGTCTAAGGGAATCAAGCTCACTCCGCCGATTCGCTCCCAGGCAGATATCGACAAGCTGATTGTGCCTGATATTGATGAAAAGCTCGGCTACGTGATGGATGCGCTCAGAATGACCAAGAGGGAACTCGACAACCGTGTGCCACTTATCGGATTCACCGGTGCAGCATGGACCCTTTTCACCTATGCGGTTGAAGGCGGCGGATCGAAAAATTATGCCTACGCCAAAAAGATGATGTACCGTGAGCCAGCCATGGCTCATTCGCTGCTCAGCAAGATTTCAGGTGTTATTACCTCATACGTGCTGAAACAGATTGAAGCAGGAGCTGATGCCATCCAGATTTTCGATTCATGGGCAAGCGCACTCTCCGAGGATGACTACCGTGAATATGCACTTCCTTACATCAAGGATACCGTTCAGGCCATCAAGGCAAAATATCCTGACACTCCGGTTATTGTTTTCTCAAAGGATTGTAACACGATTCTTTCAGATATCGCTGATACCGGTTGTGAGGCTATGGGTCTTGGCTGGGGTATTGACATTGGAAAGGCACGTGCCGAACTTGGTGATCGTGTAGCCCTGCAGGGTAACCTTGATCCTACGGTGCTTTATGGTACACCCGAAAGAATCAAGGCTGAAGCTGCCAAGATTTTGAAGTCATTTGGCCAGCATACCGAACATTCCGGCCACGTTTTCAATCTTGGTCACGGCATTCTGCCTGATATGGAGCCTGAAAACCTGAAACTGCTCGTCGAATTTGTCAAGGAAGAGAGCGCCCAGTACCATTAAGGTTCGACTTCTCTTTTTTTTAACTTCGCCTTGTGCTTCAACACTGGGCGAAGTTTTTTTTTGCACTTGCCATTTTAGCAGGAGGCTTCCCTGCAGAAGCCGCTGTTTTCGGGCGTTTGATTGCTTCTTGCGGGCGGGAATTGAGGAGCACGATTATTTTCTCTCGTGAGGCGAAATATATTCATTTAGGTTTTGGTTTTTTTCATAATTCGCTTACATTGTCTGTCCTTATGGATTTTTAAGCATTGCATTGCGTTTTTTTGTAATGAGAGGTTTTTTAAAAAGAAAGAGAGTTTCAGTATGCCGACGATTCAGCAGCTCATCAGGCTCGGAAGAAGTGTAAAAGCCTCAAAAACAGCGTCACCAGCGCTTGAAAAATGCCCGCAGAAGCGCGGGGTTTGTACGCGTGTTTACACGACGACTCCAAAAAAGCCTAACTCAGCGTTACGGAAAGTTGCGCGTGTAAGGTTGTCTAACAAGATTGAAGTTACAGCATATATTCCGGGAGAAGGTCATAACCTGCAGGAGCATTCAATCGTTTTGATTCGCGGCGGCAGGGTAAAGGATCTTCCTGGTGTACGTTATCACATTGTGCGCGGTTCGCTCGATACGTCAGGTGTTGCTGATCGTAAGCAGAGCAGGTCAAAATACGGAGCGAAACAGCCGAAAGCTGGTGTACCGGCTCCTGTCAAGGGCAAGGGTAAGAGGTAGGTAAAAACAGAATCATAAATTCAGAGAAGAACATGCCCAAAAAAGTTGGCTATAAAAGAATCGGTGTTGATTTTCGTTACGGGGACGAAAGTGTTGCCCGTTTTATCAATGCTGTGATGCTTGATGGTAAGAAGGCTGTTGCTACAAAGATAGTCTATGATGCGTTTGCTATCATTGCCGAGAAACTTGCTGGAGAGGATCCGCTGGAAGTGTACCGCAAGGCTATGTCGCATATTGCGCCGGTCGTTGAGGTTCGGAGCAAGAGGGTTGGTGGAGCGACCTATCAGATACCTATGGAGGTTAAGGCTTCCCGCAGAGGTGCGCTTGAATTTCGTTGGTTGAAGATTTATGCTAAAAAGCGTGGTGGCCGCTCAATGGCTGAGAAGCTTGCTGCTGAGCTGATGGATGCTGCCAATGTGCAGGGTGCTTCGGTGAAAAAACGTGATGAGGTACATCGTATGGCTGATGCGAACAAGGCATTTGCGCATTTCAGGTTCTGAGAGTTGGCTAAAGTGT
>CAILXB010000237.1 GCA_903838025.1 uncultured Chlorobiaceae bacterium | reverse complement strand
GTGCGTCGGATGCTCGGAATTGCATGAAGAGAGCGACAAAAATCCTCGGACTTATCGGTCGTGCCGTTGATTATTCATACTCTCCGCTCATCCATAACAGAGCGTGCGAGCTTCTTGGGCTTGAATACCACTATACTATCTTTAACATCGCCGATCCCTGCATGATCGGTGATGCCCTTCGCGGAGCAAAAGCACTCGGCATCGCAGGATTCAACGTCACCATCCCCTACAAAAAAAACGTCGTACCCTTTCTTGACGCTCTCTCCGAGGAGGCAACCTCCATACAAGCAGTTAACACCATCGTCAACGATGAGGGAAAACTGATCGGCCACAACACCGATATAGCCGGATTTGCCGCTCCCCTTCTGCCATACAAGGAGAGCATAAGAGGTAAAACCCTCTCCATTTTTGGCGGCGGTGGAGCTGCACTCGCAGCCATCGAAGCCCTCAACCGCTTTTTTGCTCCAAAAGAGATTCTGCTTTTTGTACGCGACACAGAAAAAACCCATGCGCTGCTTGAAAAAAACAGCCATGACAATCTCACAATACTTCACTCCAGCAATTCTGAAAGAGTGAGAGAGTGCCGCGTTGTCGTCAATGCCACGCCAATCGGTACAAGAGGCAGTGGCGGCTCTCCTCTTCCCCTTGAGCAAGAGTTACTTCATTCCGGCCAGATTGTTTATGACATGGTCTACAACCCTCTTGAGACTCCCCTCCTGCAGGCAGCAACGCTGGCCGGAGCCACGACCCTGTCGGGCATTGAGATGCTGATTGGTCAGGCTGAACGCTCATTTACCCTCTGGACCGGTATGCAGATGCCGACCGCTGCCGTAAAAGAGGCGCTTCTACAAGAGATTCAACAACAATAACCCTCAGCTCAGCCCACGGGGCATTTCGACTCATGAAACTTTTTTTCTCTCTTATCCTTCTCGTCATCACTCTTGACCAGTGGACAAAAAAACTTGCCATCACCTTTCTTCGCGATGGGGTGCAAAGCATTACTGTTATCCCGGATTTTTTTTCTCTCACCTACGCGGAAAATCGGGGGGTGGCTTTCGGGCTTGAATTTGCTCCACCAGCAGTGCTCCTCCTTTTGACCGGGCTCATTACGGCAATCGTACTTTTCTATGTCATCCGCTCAAAAAACCGAAGCGTTCTTTTTCTGCTCCCCTTTGCCCTCATCACTGGCGGAGGGATTGGCAACATGATTGACCGAATGACGCTTGGCAGGGTTGTTGACTTCATCTATTTCGATCTCTACCACGGCCATATTTTTGGCACCTACCTCTCTTTATGGCCTATTTTCAACATTGCAGATTCAGCCATTACCATCGGAGCCTGCATATTGATCCTCTTTCATAACAGGATCTTTCCACTTGAGAACCCAAACGTGAAAAACGATGTTCGTTGATATCCACTGCCACCTCTCCTTTCCGGAGTTCGACAAGGATCGGAACGAGGTTATCAAGCGACTGACCGAAGAGGGTGTGGGGCTGCTTATTGATCCGGGTGTTGATGTTGCCTCAAGCAAAAAATCGATTGCACTGGCCCGCGACGTTGACTTTGTCTATGCCAACGTTGGCCTTCACCCCCATGAAGCCACCGGCCCTGTCGAAGAGTGCGTTTTTGAAGAGTTGCTCACGCTTGCCCGATCACCAAAAGTGGTCGCTATAGGAGAGATCGGCCTCGACTACCACTACCCGGAAC
Organism: uncultured Chlorobiaceae bacterium; assembly: GCA_903838025.1. Taxonomy (GTDB): domain Bacteria; phylum Bacteroidota; class Chlorobiia; order Chlorobiales; family Chlorobiaceae; genus Chlorobium. Next base: position 2,930 of record CAILXB010000237.1, on the reverse strand, counting down.
ATAACCGCCCTGCCCAGCAAGAGGCATTCCGTGAAATGCTGAAAATGGCCCGCTCGCTCGATATGCCGGTCGTTATCCATTGTCGCGATGCATGGGAGGATATGCTGCACATTCTTTCCGAAGAGAGTCATTCCTCCATGCGTGGCGTGATGCACTGCTTTTCGGGCGACACCCTTATCGCCAGCGAGTGCATCCGCAAGGGGTTCAAGCTCTCAATTCCAGGAACAGTAACCTACAAGCGCTCCCTCTTGCCAGATGTTATAAGAGCGGTTTCACTTGATGATCTTCTCACCGAGACCGACGCACCCTACCTTGCACCCGTACCATACCGAGGCAAACGAAATGAACCGGCCTGGGTCAGCACCGTCACGACAGCCATTGCCCATATAAAAAAGATCTCCCTCAAAGAGGCTGCGGAAGGCATTGCGAAAAATAGCTTTGAATTGTTTAGATTACCGGTTTGACCATATTTTGAAAATCACGCAAACTTGCTTAGGTTAGTGACCGACCGTAACCGATGCAGCAACCATAACTACGAGCCATGAACGACATACAGACCACCACTCCCGTCCAGCAGAGTGTAAAACCATCAGCAGAAGATAATCTGCTCTACATTGCCATCAAGTATAAATCGGCAATTATCGGCGCACTCATCACCCTCGTCTGCCTCGGAGCAGGAGGCTTTTTGTGGATGCGACAGCAGCAGGCAAATGAACTTGACGCGGCACTGCAACTTTCAAGGATTGCCCCCGTTCTTGACCGTGGAGAGTACCGGATTGCCATCAACGGTGACGGAAAAATAGCCGGACTGAAAAAAATTGCTGATCAATACGCCGGAAAATATACTGGCACATCGAGTGGCAATATGGCCAATCTGCTGCTTGCCAATGCCTACTACTCGATTGATGAGTTTGACACCGCCCTGAAAATTTTCAAAACCCTCTCGATCAACAACGACGATCTTGCCGCCGCAGCCCTGGCTGGAGCCGGTGACTGTTATGTTGGTAAAAATCAGTTTGTATCGGCCGTCGAAAGCTATCAGGACGCATCAAAAAAAGCTGAAAACCGCGTGCTGAAAGCGCTCTACCTCACTCATGCCGCAAACGCTTTCCGGCAGGCAAAGCAGCTTAAAAATGCGGCTGAGCTCTATACAAAAGTTATCACCGACTACCCCGGCACATCAGGAGCGGCCACTGCACAGCGCTCACTCTGGCAAATTTCCGGAATCCTTTAAGAAGCAGCAACCATTATCTAAATACATTTCAGTATGCCCGAACAGTTTATTATCAAGACAAGCCTTGGCGACATTACCATCAGCCTCTACGACGACACCCCGCTGCATCGCGATAACTTCGCCAAACTCGTCGGCGAAAGCTACTATGACGGCATCCGTTTTCACCGGGTCATCGAAGGGTTCATGATCCAGACCGGCGATCCCCTGTCACGCCATGAAGAGAAGCGCTCCCTGCATGGTACCGGTGGCCCTTCGACCCGTATCCCTGCAGAAATCAAACATTCGAACAAAAAAGGGACACTTGCTGCGGCAAGAGACAACAATCCACAGAGAGCCTCATCCGGCAGCCAGTTCTATATCAACCATGCGGACAATGGATTTCTTGACGGTCAGTACACCGTCTTCGGCGTCGTTGAGGCCGGTATGGATGTAGTTGAAAAAATCGCCGCAGTCAAGACCGATCCCAACGACAACCCGCTTGTTCCGGTCGTCATGGAGTCGATCGTTCCAGTCGCAAAGTCTTGAGAGGCTGAAGCAATAATGGAGAGTATCGCGGCCAACATAGAGTGTATTCAGGAGCAAATCACCGCAGCATGCATTGAGGCGGGCCGCGACAGGGCCGAGGTGCGTCTGATCGCCGTCTCAAAAACCCACCCGGCCTCTTTTGTCAGGGAGGCCTTCGATTCCGGCCAGATCGTGTTCGGGGAGAGCTATGTGCAGGAGTTTTTGGAAAAGTACGACGATCCTCTGCTTGAAAATCAGGGAATCGAATGGCACTTTATAGGTCACCTGCAATCAAACAAGATCCGCTCGATTATCGGCAAGGTGAGCCTCATTCACGGCATCGACAAGCTCTCAACGGCTGAAGAACTCTCAAAACGGGCTCTCCAGCAGAACATCCAGGTCAACTATCTTCTTGAAGTCAACACCTCCGGCGAAACATCCAAGTACGGGATGGCGCCGGAGGAGGTTCTTTCAGTGGCAGCAGCGCTCTTCAGGCTCCCCAATATCACCTTGTGCGGTCTGATGACCATTGCCTCACCGGACAGAGTCAAGGCACGGGAGGAGTTCCGTCAACTGCGTATGCTGCTCGAAGCACTGCAACACATTGCGCCCGATCCATCACAACTTGTCGAACTCTCCATGGGCATGAGCGGCGACTTCAGAGAGGCCATTCATGAGGGGGCGACCATGATCCGTGTCGGCACGGCAATCTTTGGCTGGCGGTGAGAGCGATGGCTTCCTGACCAGCTTCAACACTCTTTATACATCCTTGTCAATTAACCTGTAAAACAACCCTATCATGATTTCACAGAAGGCAAAAATCCAGGAAGCAGTCGCCTTTATCAGAAAAAAAACATCCCTCGACTATCCTGTCGGAATTGTTCTGGGAACAGGCCTCGGCGCCCTTGTCAAGGAGATTGATATCGATTTTTCGCTCGACTACAGTGATATCCCCAACTTCCCGGTTTCAACGGTCGAAACTCACCACGGGAAACTGATTTTTGGAACCCTTTCGGGCAAAAATGTTGTGGCAATGCAGGGGCGCTTCCACTTCTACGAAGGCTACTCCATGCACCAGATTGTCTTTCCGGTCAGGGTCATGAAGCATCTCGGCGTCAAAACCCTCGGCATCACCAATGCCTGCGGCGGCTTGAATCCGGCCTACAAAAAAGGCGAAATCATGCTGATCGAC
>CAILXB010000236.1 GCA_903838025.1 uncultured Chlorobiaceae bacterium | reverse complement strand
TCAAGAACCCGTGTTACACGGTGGGTGTCTCCTTCAGATTTTTTGCTTCCAATGGAACAATGTTTCCACTGCTCCTGAAAAGAACTGACCCAATAAAGACCAGAACGTTCAGCAAGGCCTGCAATCAAAAAGAAGAGTTTGACTCCCTGTTTTTTGATGTTAGTTCTTTTACTTACAATCACCCCGATCAACTGGTGCGGATATTTCTTCTCTGTCAATGTAACGGTTTATTCCAAATTTTGCCCAATAAAAACATTCAATCGGGCAATGTTCTGCGTCAACGACGCTATCTCCTCTTCAAGCTCAACCTTCTTTTCGGCAAAAGAAATTGCTGCAAGAACTGCAAGCTTGACCGCTTCAAATGTCGGGGCCTTTTCGGCAAAAAGCCGCATCGCCACATCAACATCACGGGCCGCTTTTTCAGTCAATTCCCGCCGCTCGACCCTTAAAGGATAGCTGTAACCATACACATTGACATCAATTTTTTCCATCGTCGTACTACAATGCCTGATTGTTCCGGAGTTCCATCTCTATCTTCTGCAAAATCAGAACCAGCTTCTGTTTTACCTGCACTTTTTCTGCGTAGTCAAGCGCTCCTACGGGAGTGCCCGCTGCATCCACGGCGGTTGAACCGACCGTTCCGGGCAACTTGTAATTCCTCAGAATATTCTGCAGACTCGAGAGTTCAGATCGCAATACATCATTATCTTTCCGGCATTCATGCAACCGGGCAACAAGAAGTTCTATATTGGTCTCAAGGATGTTGAACACACCCTTACTGTTTTGCCCATCAGAATTTTGCATAGAACAAAGAGAATCAGACTTGTCGAATTACCGCACCAAGCTTACTCTCGGCATTGCTGCCGATTTTCGAAAGAATATCGCTGATTCTTTCATCCTGCAATGTTCCCTTGTGATCAGCAATTTCGAGAGAGAGTGCTACACTACGCTCCCCACCATCCCCCTCGGGGCGCTCAAAAAGATCAAAAACAGAGACACTTCTGACAAAAGGGTCACTCGAACGCACAAGCTCAACGAGTGACTGAACCGAAACATCCGGTGGCAGAACAAGCGATATATCCCTCTGGACAACTGGAAATCTGGACGGCGGCTCATAGGTGAGCGTTGGATTGAAACAGCTTTCAAGCACTGCTGCATCAATTTCCGCAATATAAACGTCCTGCCAAATATCAAATTTGCCCAAGAGGTCTGAGCGAAGCTGCTGAACAACACCAAGCCTGTTCGAGCAACTCTTTCCCTTTTCTGTCAACGTTACATCAATGCTGACAGAGTCCTCATTATAAATATTCACCGCTGATTTATCAAGCAAATTCAGCTTCTCCAAAAGCATCTCAACGGCACCCATAAGATCGTAAAAATCAACCTTTTCTGTCGACTGGTTCCATATTCTCGGAAAACGGCTCCCTGTCAGGGCAATCACAAGAGATTCCTGCTCACTGTATGCGCCAAGCAACGACTCTCCGAAGCGCTCACCGTCCGGAAGCGTACGAAATCCCCTTGCAACCTCAAACAACCGTAAATCCTTGCTCCCGTGCCGGATATTATGGCTGATTACCTTGAGAAATCCGGGTATCAGCCCTGGACGGAGCACTTCGAGCCCTTCGCTGATCGGGTTAAGCACTCCAACAAGCCCATCGCTGAACAATCCGGCCTCCTCTCTTTTCATGAGCGGATTGGTGAGAATTTCACGGAAATTAAGGCCAACCATCAGTGAACGGAGAAAATCGGGGAAAAACTCAGGAACCTTACGTGACTGCGGATAGATGGTCGCCATCTGGGCTGAAGGCTGAATATTGTCGTAACCGTAAAGGCGGGCAATCTCCTCAACAAGATCAATCTCCCCTGCAACATCGACCCGAAACGATGGTACATCAAAGGTAATCGACTCACCGGCAGGAACAGCCGCAGAAAATCCAATCCCTTCGAGCATCTTCACCATTTCATCGGCGGCTATCGAACTGCCAAGCAGCGCATTGACCCTCTCTAACCGCAAGGTAACCTGAAGCAACTCATGTTCTGAAGAGCCAAACTCCTGGGCCTCTTCAACACGACCACCCGCGAGTTCCAGAATCAAGGCTACGGCACACTCTGCCGAGCGCCTGACACTGTTCGGGTCTATACCCCGCTCAAAACGGTACGAAGCATCTGAAGAGAGCCCTAACGCTTTTGCCGTCCTTCTTACCACTGAAGGATTAAAGTATGCAGATTCAAGCAGGATATCCGTTGTAGCTTCACTGACGGCTGAATGCGATCCACCCATGATTCCTGCAATTGCGGCGATATTTCCATCACCATCACAAATTGCGGTCATTCCTGGGGATAGAGAGTATGCAATATTATTCAGAGCAAGAAACTCGGCATGACGGTCATTTCTGACCACGACCCGCCCACCGGCAAGCTTGCCAAGATCAAAAGCGTGAAGGGGCTGACCGAGCCCGTGAAGAATATAATTGGTGATATCTACAATGTTGTTCTTCGGCCTCAACCCAATGCTTTCGAGCTTTTTCCGCAGCCATTCGGGAGATTCAGTCACCTTTACTCCCCGTATGACCACACCTGTGTAGGAGGGGCATCCAACGCTATCCATCACTTCGACCAGCGTGCCGGTTTTTGCAAAAGCCACCGCATTCCGTACGGGATAGTGCAACGCTTCTCCTCCCGCAAGCTCCCGTGCAACACCGAGATGCGAAAGGACATCAGGCCGGTTTGGAGTAACGGCAATATCAAGCACAACATCGCCCTCAAGGTAGCTGGCGACAGGCAGGCCAAGCTTGCAGGAGGCATCAAGCTCCATGACGCCTGAATGGTCCAGAGAGAGCCCAAGCTCATCAGCGGCACAAATCATGCCGAAAGAGCGCTCACCGCGTATTTTTGAAGCTTTGATAGTGAAGGTTTGACCGTCGGAGGCCGTCAGCCTGGCTTTCTCTGTTGCAACAGGTACAACCATCCCCGCTTTAACATTCGGCGCACCGCACACAATCTGAAGGAGCTCTTCACGGCCAACATCAACCCGGCAAATCGTCAACCGTTCAGCATTGGGATGCACCAGAACCTCCTCAATTCGCCCGACAACAACAAGATCGTCAGGGAGAGCGCGCTCTTGAACCTCCTCCACTTCAAAACCGAGAAAGGTGAGTTTTTCAACAAGCGACAGCGTATCGGAAGAGAAGGAGGGAAGAAAATCTTTAAGCCAACTGACAGATAGTTTCATAAGGAGAAGGAAATCTGCTTGGATGAAGTAAAAAAAGCCCTGCACAGGAAATGAACAGAGCTTTGAAGTGTGACCCCAACGGGATTCGAACCCGTGCTACCACCTTGAAAGGGT
>CAILXB010000235.1 GCA_903838025.1 uncultured Chlorobiaceae bacterium | reverse complement strand
CGAAGATGTGAGCAACAAGGGGCGAATTGACCTGACGCTGAAGGCCGAGGGAAGAACCTTCCTCTTTGAATTCAAGGTGACCGACAAGGAGCCGCTTGAACAGATCAAAAAGATGAAATATTACGAGAAATACGCCGGTGAGCGCTACCTGATTGGCATCGTCTTTGACCCCGGGGCACGAAACGTCAGCAAGTTTGAGTGGGAGAAGATGTGATCACAGCAGCATAACCACCAGCCCCGCTCCCCCGGGAATTATCGTCCCGGGAAGCGAAGGGTGGGCTTCTGTTACCCGATGGTCATCATGGTCTCTCCCATTCCGACGGTATCGCCTTTGGCTACCGTGATGGCGAGAATTTTTCCGGCACAGGGGGCTTTGATGGGGTATTCCATCTTCATAGCTTCAAGGACGGCGACCTCTTCTCCCTCCTTGACCTCATCACCAACCTTGACGGAAATTGAGGAGACATTGCCGGGCATGGCTGCGGGCACCGGCGTGCCAACGTGTGGCTGGGAAGCCACAATCGCCTCAACCACTGGTGAAGCTGCAACCGCAGCCGTCTGGGGGTTGATGGTTGAGCCTTCGGCAAAGGAGACGGTAAAGGGAGCGCCATCAACAAAAACGGTAAAGTTACCAGCCATCGATACAACTTTTGATGCCGAGGCTGAGGCCGCAGGAGCGGTAGCAGGAGTTGGGAGCTTTGAAAAGAGCTCTTCGAGCCGGTGGTTGACCTCTTCCTGGTGGATGTCATGTTTATGAGCCTCGTGATAGGCCGCAACCACCTCTGCCCTTGGTGTTGCCTTTATTTCAACGGCGATGTCGGCCTTGTAGCGGATACCGGTTACACAATCTCCCTGAAGGAAGGCTATGCCTTTGGCGCCACAGGTTGCCGCAATAAAGATGTTTTCATCGGTCTGAGGAATATTGGCTTTCTGGAGCAACGCCCTGTTGTAGGCTACGCCAAGTTCCGGGTTGCGGTCGTTGATATCGTGCACATCTTCCACCGTTGGGGCAAGACCAAGCTGCTCGGAGGCGAGACGCACCACCTCATCGTCAGGACGGGCGGGGGTTTTGCCGAAGTAACCAAGCACCATTTTGCCATAACCATCAGTGATTTTTTTCCAGTGGCCCTGAATGGTGTTGGCAAAGGCCTGCTGGAAATAGAATTGTGAAACGGGGGTGACGGAGGCACCAAAACCGCCTTTGACCACCACTTCACGCATGTTGTTGATGACTGCGGGGAAGAGGTGAAGCGTGTTGTTGTCGCGCATCATCTGGGTGTTGGCCGTAAGGGCTCCGCCGGGCATGGGTGAAAAGGAGATGACCGGATTGACCGCCGTCGCCTCGGGGGGCATGTAGTATTTGTACATCTGGTCAATAAAGAGCGCCTCAACCTCAAGGTATTTTTCCTGGTCAATGTCGAGAGTGTATTCGGTGCCCCTGAGTCGCTGCCACATGGTGAGGATATCCACTTCAGCGGTTCCTCCACTGACCGGAGCCATGGAGAGATCAATAATATCGGCACCGCCCGTGATGGCGGCATAGTTACAGGCTACGCCCATTCCGGCCGTGTCGTGAGTATGAAACTGGATTTCGGTCCCTTCGGGCAACATCTTTCGCGCCCCCTTGATGGTCTCGTGAACCACCGCCGGGGTTGTGGTGCCCGAGGCATCCTTGAAGGCGACGCTGTCGAACGGAATTTCGGCATCAAGAATTTCACGCAGTTTATCGAGATAGAACTGTGGAGTGTGGCAGTAGCTCTCGTTCAGTCCTGGTGGAAGGCCCATCATGGCAACCACAACCTGATGTTTCAACCCGGCATCATGAATGCACTGGCCGGAAAAGGAGAGGTTGCGGATATCCATCAAGGCGTCGAAGTTCCGGATGGTGGTGATACCATGCTTTTTGAAGAGACGGGCATGGAGATCAATAATATCGCGTGACTGAGAGACAAGCCCGACAACATTGGCTCCTCTCGAAAGGGTTTGAAGGTTAATATCGGGGCCCACAACCTTGCGGGCAGCATCCATCATGGCAAAAGCGTCCTCTTCACAGTAAAAGTAGAGGCTCTGGAAGCGGGCACCGCCGCCTATTTCAAAGTTGTCGGTTCCGGCGTGAACGGCGGCTTCAAGTGCGGGTAAAAAGTCCTCGGTCTTGACCCTCGCGCCAAAACATGACTGAAACCCGTCCCGAAATGAGACGTCCATAAATCGTATTTTTTTCATCAGCGTCCTCTTTATCAGTTAAATGAGATTAGCAATCAGTGCACGTTCAGTGTCAGTGAGTGTCGTTGGCAAAGGTGCCAAGTTGACGGAACGACTCCTCTTCAACCTTGCTGTGCAAACTGTTGCCGTGTGCATCCATGGTAACAATGGCCGGGAAGGAGTTCACCTCCAGCTGCCACATGGCTTCGGGCACACCCATCTCTTCGCGAAAATCAACACCGGTCACCTTCTCAATACAGCGGGCATAGTACTGCGCCGCACCTCCGATGGCATTGAGATAGACGGCCCCGTGCTCCTCCAACCCTTTGAGGGTTTTCGGGCCCATGCCCCCTTTACCGATAATTGCCCTCAGTCCAAGTTTTTTAATGACATCCGCCTGAAAGGGTTCCTCACGAATTGAGGTGGTCGGCCCTGCGGCGGTAACGCGGTAACTGCCATCCTCGTTTTTCATGATGACCGGTCCGCAATGGAAGAGAACTCCGCCTGTGGTGTCGAGGTGAGCAGGCAGTTCATGATGCATGATGTAGTGGTGAAAGGCGTCGCGCCCGGTGTGCATGGTGCCCTGAATGAGCACAACATCGCCAACCTTGAGACTGCGAACTTGCTCTTCGGTAACCGGGGCCTGCAACACCACCTCTTTGCCGGTCAGTGGCATACCTTCGCCTTTTGCCATGCGCTTGATTTCATCGGTATCCCTGTACTGCCACTGCTGAATGGAGCCGGTTGCCGGGTCGAGCAAAACGCCAAGGCGGCGGTAGGCCCAGCAGTTGTAGGCAACGGAGACAAAAAAGCTCGCTGGAACGCGGTGTGATTTGCCGATTTTGCAGCCAAAGAGGGTGGTTTTTCCACCAAAGCCCATCGGGCCGATATCCATGCTGTTGGCTTTCTGAAGAATCTCCTGCTCAAGAGCGTCGAGCTGGCTGTCGGGGGTGCGATCGTCAATGGTGCGGAAGAGTTGCTTTTTGGCAAGCTCAAAGCCGCTGGTGCGGTCGCCGCCAATACCAACGCCGATAACACCGGGGCTGCACCCCTGACCCTGTGCCTGGTAGACCGCGTGGAGCAAACACTTGCGGACACCCTCAAGATCGCGTGACGCGCTTCCAAGACCAGGAATTTCATCGGGCAGCGAGTACTGAATGTTTTTGTTTTCGCATCCTCCCCCTTTCAGAATCAGCTTGACCTCAATCTCCTCCTTTTCCCACGGTTCAAAGTGAATTGCTGGAAAATGAAGGCCAAGATTGGTACCGGAGTTCTTGCCGCTGATGGCATCAACCGCATTGGGGCGGAGTTTACCGGTTCTGGAGGCTTCTGCAATTGCCTCTTCAATCTCCCGTTTCATAAGCAGTTGATCGGCTCCACGGGGTGTATGGATAAAAAAGGTGGGCATGCCGGTATCCTGGCAGACCGGGGAGACGTTATCAACGGCCATGTCGATATTGACCGAGATGGTCGACATGGCAAGACCGGCCTGGGAGAGCGGATCTTCGCGCTCAATTGCGGCTGCAAGGGCACAACGGACGTCACTCGGCAGATTTGCCGATGTTTCGGTAATAAGGGCGAGAATTGATTGCCTGAAATGTTCCATAAAAGTGTAACGCACTAAAATTGAAGATGACTTTATCTTTTGACTGTTATTCAATCGTAATTTTTGCCGCCGCAGGTTCCTTGACCAGCAGAACGGGAATATCGGAAGAACGGAAGACCTCTTCGGCAACACTGCCCATGATGATTCTCTGCAGACCGGTACGACCATGGGAACCCATGATAATTAAATCGGCACCCCAGGAACTTGCCTGTTCAGCAATAACCTTGGGAGCCTCACCCTTGAGAATACGGATATCAGCATTTAACCCCTTCTTTTTTTCGGCCATCAGCAGATGGGTAAACTGTTCTGGAAGGGCGTCATCATCCTCTTGCTCCACTGGAGGAATCCCGGAGGTATCAACCGTTTTTTCGGGAACTGTTCCTGAAGGGAGGATATGCAGAAACCTGACATGAGCCCCCACTTTCCATGCAAATTCAACGGCATAGCGCACAGCATTTTGAGATGTGGCGGAGTAGTCGGTCGGACAAAGAATCCTTGAAAGATGTATCATAGTCGTGAGTTGAGATGCATGAATGTGATGAATGGCGTACCTCGGCTATAGATTCCCAATTTACATTTTTTTCAAAGGAATCCATTTTCGTTGCCGATGATTCTTGCCAGCTTCTCCCCGCTCCCCTATATTGTTGCGAGAGAACTTTTGCTTCGCCCCCGACACGGGAATCCTTTGGACAAAAAAAATACCATGGAGTTGTTGATCGATGCGTTAAGCCGTCCGGAGGCATACGCTCATACCACAGGAACCATAGAAATTGTTGAGACTCACATCTCATGGATTTTTCTTACCGACGCCTTGGCCTACAAGGTCAAAAAACCGCTTGACCTTGGATTTCTGGATTTTTCAACCCTTGAAAAACGCCGCCACTGCTGCAATGAGGAGCTTCGCCTCAACCAAAGGCTCTGTCGGGAAATCTACCTTTCTGTTGTGCCGATTGTGCGCTCGGCCAACACCGTTCTGGTTGATGCAACAGGTGAGATTGTTGACTACGCTGTAAAAATGGTACGCTTCGACAGGAGAATGGAGCTTGACAGAATGCTTGCAAAAAAGCTGCTTAATGAAGAGCATATCGACCAGCTCGCTACAATAATCGCTCAATTTCACACATCCCTGCCCGCAGCTCCAGCCGAAAGCGGCTTTGGCCACCCGGAGAATCTCATCAAGCCGATCCTGCACAATTTTATCTCTATGGAGCCAATCGCCACTGTTGCCGATGAAGTGATGCAGCTTGAATTTCTCAAGGCATGGAGCATCAGTGAACATCAGCGCCTCTCCCCTCTTTTTCTTGAGCGAAAACGTGGAGGATTCATCCGCCAATGCCATGGCGACATGCATACCGGCAACATGGTCTGGTGGAGAGGGCGCATTTTCATTTTTGACTGTATTGAGTTCAATGAGAACCTTTCCATTATTGACGTCATCAGCGATCTGGCCTTTCTTTTCATGGATCTTTGCCATGGAGAAGAGCCGGGACTAGCCTGGCGGCTTTTGAACAACTACCTGACGGAGAGCGGCGATTACGGTGCCCTGTCGCTCCTCCGTTTCTATACGGTTTACCGTGCCATGGTACGGGCAAAGGTAACCGCCATCCGTTACGCCCAGACCAGCAAGCGGGATGAAGCTCAAAAAATTCTCGAAGAGCACCGCTCATACCTCCAGCTTGCCAAAGACTTCAGCGGCAACACAAAGCCTCTGCTCATCCTCACCTTCGGGGTTTCAGGAAGCGGAAAAACCCATACTTCACGCGATATTGCCCAAAGAGCAAAGTGCATTCATCTCCGCTCGGATATTGAACGAAAACGGCTGGCGGGCCTTAAACCGCTTGACCGGAGCGAAGAAAAGAAAGTCCTCTACAACAGTGAGATCAGCCAGCAAACTTACCAGCGGCTACTCGACCTTGCCTCTCTCTGCCTCGGCGAGGGAATGGCGGTCATCGTGGACGCCACCTTTCTCAAACGAAGCAATCGAAAGCTTTTTCTGGATCTTGCCACAGCCCGGCGCGTTCCATGCCGGATTTTGCACTTTTCTGCTTCCAGAGAGTGGCTTTTCGCGAGGGTACAACAACGCTCCCTGGCAGGCAACGACGCCTCTGATGCCGACACCGGCGTGCTGTCGTCTCAACTGGAACTGGTTGAACACTTGAGTGCAGAGGAAAAGAGTCTCGCGATTACGGTCAACACCGAAGAGAAGGTTGATGGAGAGGCCATTGCTGCGCTGTTGCAATCAGCCACAGCTTGCTCCCCCTTTGCGTGAACAAAAAGAGGAGCTCAGCAAGAACTACAGGACGGGACCGAAGGCAAAACGAATGAGGTAACCAGCCAAAAAACTGAGTGCCGCAACCGTAGCCGAGAGCATGACCATTTGAAGAAAACGGCTTTTGAAGGAGAGGAGCCGCACAACAGAGATGTAATAGTTGAAAAGCCCTATAATAACGACGGCCAGGAACAATGAGGCTCCAAATGAACGTACGAGATCGTTAAATATAAAATAGGGCGCAATCAGCAAGAGCACGGTAAGAATATAGGCAAACCCTGTAGAGAGCGCCGCAACCAGGGCATTCCCCCCCCCTGGTACTGATGCTGTTGCAATATAACTTGAAGCTCCCATTGAGAATGCTGCGGCGATACCGGTAATGGATGCCGTCAATGCGACTGCTCTGCTGTTTTGCAACACAAAGGTAAGGCCCGCCAGTACCCCCATCAGTTCAACAAGCGCATTGTTGAGGGTAAAAATAACAGAACCCGCATATTGCAGGCGCTCTTCATCAAAAAGCATCTGCAGCGCCTGCTCATGCTCCTCCTCATCGCGAATAATGCCATTGACCTCCTTGAACGAACCTGGAAAACGGCTATAGAGGAGATGGGCTCGTTTTTCGTTGTTTTCCATCAGCTTGATGGCGAAGGTAAAACCAAAGACAATACTGACGAAAGTGAAAACCCACACCCTGACACGGTTGGGTGCAGCATCCTGCCGGGTATAGGTTTTCCATACGTTGTAGTGACGCATCTCGTCATCGGCAATCTGGGAGAGGATGCGACGGCTTTTGAGACCGCGCACCCTTTTTGCAAGATTTTTATAAATCTCATGCTCGGTTATCTCACTCTTCTGAAAAACCGCAACTCCCCTTATATCGAAATCCCTTCCCTTTTTCACAAATTCACGGATTAAAAGTTTTTGAATCCTCCTATCTGGAAAGCGTTGCCGCCTCAATCAACTCATTCATTCTCGACAAAAATCCAGTTGTTGTTTCAAGCCCCCCTTCAAGCAGCAGCGCACCTTCATAAAGCTGTTTCATGGCAGTTTTGATGAGCGGATTGGCGGCATCGGCCAGAATCATCCCTGAAAGGTTGCGGATAATAGGGTGCGACGTATTAACCTCAAGAATCCTTTTTGCGGCAGGCATGTCACTCTGCATCATCTTCATCATCTTTTCCATCTGGCTGTCAAGTCCATCCTTTCCGCTCACCAGTGTCACCGGAGAGTTAACAAGACGATGCGACTCAATGACATCCTCAATCCCCTCTCCAAGAGTTTCGCGGAAGAGCTGCAAAACTGGCGCAAGCAGATTCTCTGCAAGAGGTTCAGCACTCTCTTTCTTTTGCTTCGAGAAATCGATATCCGCCTTTTCAATCGACTTGAGCGGCTTTTTATCGTACTCATGAATTGAAGGAATGACAAAGACGTCAACCGGATCACTGAGCAGCAACACTTCAATACCCATATCCTGAAAATACTCCAGATTGGGGTGGGCGAGCAATTGTGCACGGCTGGTGCCTGAATGGTAGTAGATCTCTTTCTGATCGGCACCCATGCGCTCACTATACTCCTTGAGGGTCACAAATTCACCATCAACCGTTTTTGTGCTTTCAAAACGCAGTAGCTCAATCAGCTTGTCGCGATTAGTATAGTCGGTATTCAGACCAATTTTGATAATGGGGCCGAATGCCTTGTAAAAGGTCTTGAACTTCTCTGGCTGCTCTTTGGCAAGCGATTCAAACCAGCCAAGAATCTTGCCGGTAAGGATCTGGCGAATTTTGGCCATCACCGGGCTCGACTGCACCACCTCTCTTGAAACATTGAGCGAAAGATCTTCGGTATCAACAACACCGGCAATAAAACGCAGGTACTCAGGCAAAAGGTCGCGGCACTCATTCTGGATCAGCACCTTTTTAACATAGAGCTGCGGCCCGTGGTTTTCAAGTTCACCCTGGCGGTAAAGCATCTCCGGAGGAGCCTCTTTTGGCAAAAACAGAAGCGCCTTGAAGGTAACCATCCCTTCGACCGAAACCGGCAGATAGTCGAGCGGATCCTTGTAATCGTTGGCGATGAACTTGTAGAACTCATTGACCTCCTCATCCTTCAGCTCACTTTTTGAGCGCTGCCAGAGTGCGGTGATGCTGTTGAGTTGCTTGTCGCCAAGGTAGATCGGGAAATCAACAAAATTTGAATATTTTTTGACAATCTGCTCAACGCGGTACTCTTCGGCAAACTCTTTGTGCTCCTCTTTAAGTTTGAAAGAGATTCGGGTTCCCCGCTCAGCCTTGTCAATTTTTTCGATCGTATAGGTGCCCTGGCCACTGGAGCGCCAGCGGAAACCGTCAGAACCGGGATGCGAGCTTCTGGTCTCTACCGTAACCTCTTCGGTTACCATGAAGACCGAGTAGAATCCCACACCGAACTGTCCGATAAGGTTGCCATCAAGCTGCTTCTG
>CAILXB010000234.1 GCA_903838025.1 uncultured Chlorobiaceae bacterium | reverse complement strand
CTGTACCCCGCCTCGGTACTCTGACACTTGGAGGATCTCTCCTTGTGTTTCTCCCTTAACATCGGGGTGACAGGTTCCCACGTTCCACACAAGAGCCTGAACCGTGTTCTCGCCGCCTTTATGCCGGATGCCGTCTGGCCACTAAGCAGGTTGCTTCCAGACTTATCCCGGGCTAACGACTCCCTCCCGGTTTTGACATCGTTCCTACATTTTCGACACGTCATCAGCGGTTCATTTACATTCGACTCCACGGTTCTTATCTGACAGGGTCTTGCCCTGCCTTTTCCTGACTCGCTCACCACCACATCTCTTAAATGCAGCAGCAGCAGGTGATTTGAAGTCTCCGCTTGTACGGCGACTCCGAGGGCCCACCCTCATCTCTTGCGCAGCATAGCTGCACGGAGGACTCTCATCCTCCTGTGCGCCTTCGTGGCACACGGTCATCTGCGTAACGCACCATATTCATTTTAAGGCCTTGTCGTGCAGCTCGCGGAAAAGCTTTCGCAAGCGTCTTTTCAAGTCCGTCCAACGTCATGTTTGCCAGAACCGGACTGATAATACCACCTTGCGGTGTCCCAGATTCTGTAGGAAAGAGCTGTTTTTGATACACAAATCCTGCCTTGAGCCATTTCTGAAGAATCGTTTTGTCAACTGGAATGTTGTCGATCAACCATTCATGGCTGATAGTATCGAAACAGGCTTTGATGTCCGCCTCAAGCACCCATTGGGCGCGGTCGCCCCTTGCAAGGCAGGTGAAACATTGTTCCCCCGCATCTGCTGTTGAGCGCTCTGGTCGAAACCCATAGGAGTGCCGGTCAGCAGTAGTTTCGACAATGGGTTCCAGTGCGAGCAGATAAAGAGCTTGCATGGCACGGTCTTGCATTACCGGTATACCGAGAGGTCGTGTTTTGCCTTTCTTTTTCGGAATAAGAACTCTCCGAAGTGGGAGCGGCTTGTACCCTCTCCGTTGTAACGATGCTATCGCATTGGTCTTTGCTTTTGATGTATTCCAGATAACCTTGTCAACTCCGGGAGTGTTTTTCCCCCGGTTTTCGGTCACTCGTTTCACGGCTAATGCTTTTCCGCTGAATGAGTGGGTCAGCAACCACTGCAAGGCTTTCACCTTGCCCTGTTTGCCTACCTGTGTTGCCTTTACAATACGAGCCTGAAGCTTCTTTACCTGTCGCCGAATTTGAGACCAGTTGATCTCAGCCCAGCCTTTGGCGGAAGGCGCACATACCGATAAATCCGTACTCATTTGCATTCTTCCTGTTAAAAAAAGTTCTCCAGATTTCTTGTAAAACGAGACCATAAGGAAGTCTGCCCGTTTTCACGGAGGATAATGTTGCTACCCCTATCCACCCCATTACAGGGCGGCATTCGCTTTTTCCTTAATCCTTTACCCACAGCTTCATGGTCGTTCCTTACGGTTCGATTGCCCGAAAATCGGGCAAAGCTATGGGCTTACCGTGTTCCGTGTAATGAATACGCGAATGAGTTAGGCTCCATCTTTTCACCGGCGGGGGTTGTTGGCCGTGTAAACTCAAAGCAAATAAGTTTTGCCTACCCGCTTACCTTTTGGTTCAAGCGATACAGTAGCTTGCGCTTGTTAGTAGTCACGATGTTTATTGATGATTCACTTACGTTAGCCATGTCACTCTGCCCCTTGACCCTCTCCGCCTGCTACTGGCAGATTCAGCATTCCCTCACGGGTTCGCCTACAGTTACCTGCGGGTACGTTTTCCGGCAGCTTCACACAGGTTGATTACTCATCCTGCATGTGTCGGTGGGGCCAACTGACGGCACAGTTAGTTCTGCGAAGAACAATTCACTTACACGACTTCACGTCGCACCTGCTTATCTACAGCGCACATTGATTCCGTAGCAAAATAATACTTGACACTTGGAAATCAGGTAATAACTTATTCCAATAAGGTGCAGCCGGAGACTTGCCAGTGAAGGGATCATTCCGAAATACTTTTTTTCACATGGTGAGTGTGACGATTTGGAAATAGGAGAGCGTAGCGATATTTTTCAAGCAGAATAAGTTCCATTCTCGTTTGCAGGGCGGAGGTTACTGCGGGGAGATG
>CAILXB010000233.1 GCA_903838025.1 uncultured Chlorobiaceae bacterium | reverse complement strand
TGCCGAGATCAACCGTAAAACCGTTATCGAGTACGATCCGACTCATGAGCAGGCTGACGAGTACCGCGCCCTTGCACAGAAAATTAACGATAACAAGATGTTTGTCATCCCCAAGCCGCTTGAAATCGAAGAACTTGAAGCACTTCTCATTGAATTTGGTATCGCAAACTAAAAAACGGAGTACACGCACATGTTAATGATCAGAACAATCGTCAGGCCAGAAAAGGTTTATGATGTCATGCAGGGACTGCTCGATGCTGGATTCCCGGCTGTAACGAAAATCTCGGTTGTCGGACGAGGCAAACAGCGCGGTCTGCGCGTTGGCGATGTAGTCTATGACGAAATCCCGAAAGAGATGCTCTTTGTTGTGGTGCCCGATAATGACAAGGATTTTGTGATACGCGCCATCATGGAGAATGCAAAGTCAGGCCCGGAAGGAAAGTTCGGTGACGGAAAGATCTTCATTTCAGGCGTCGAGGAGGTTTACACCATAAGCACCGGCGAAAAAGAAACTGATCCAATGCTTGCGTCAGCAAAGGAGGCTTGAATGAAAGAGATTATTTCAGTCATACGGATCAACAAGGTGAACGCAACCAAAAAGGCGCTGATTGACGCAGGTATTCCGGCATTCACCGCTACCGGAAGGGTGATGGGACGCGGCAAGGGCGTGGTTCATTATGATATTCTCAATGGCGCGGCTGAAGGTCACCCCGAAGCCATTGCCCAGCTTGGCAATGCCCCGAGACTTGTGGCAAAAAGGATTCTTACTGTGGTTGTCCCGGATGAATTGTGCAAAACCGCTATCGACACCATCATCAAAGCAAACCAGACCGGAAAGCCGGGTGATGGCAAGATTTTTGTGACGCCGATTATCGAAACCATCAGGGTCAGAACCAGCGAACAGGGTGATGAAGCGCTGAACTAACAGAGCAATATTTAAAAGGTGTAAACGGAGAGAGCTACATGGAGGCGAACATACATTTTCCAGATCCTTCCAAAGTGAGGGAGGAGCTGATACAAAAATACCCGGCGAAGGTCGCCAAAAAGCGAGCCAAGTCGATCATTGTCAACGATCCGCAAATCATTCCTGAAGTACAGGCCAACGTGCGTACCGTTCCGGGAATCATCACGCAGCGCGGTTGCTCTTATGCTGGATGTAAAGGTGTGGTGCTCGGCCCTACCCGTGATATCGTCAACATCGTGCACGGGCCGATTGGTTGCAGCTTTTATGCCTGGTTGACCCGCCGTAACCAGACGAGAACCGAGTCGCTGATGGATGCAAACTATATCCCCTACTGCTTCTCGACCGACATGCAGGAGGAGAATGTGGTCTTCGGCGGTGAAAAGAAGCTGAAAGTGGCCATTCAGGAGGCTTATGACCTTTTTCATCCCAAGTCGATTGCCATCTTCTCGACCTGTCCGGTTGGTCTGATTGGTGATGACGTTCATGCCGCATCAAAAGAGATGC
The DNA here is from genome assembly GCA_903838025.1 of uncultured Chlorobiaceae bacterium. Taxonomy (GTDB): domain Bacteria; phylum Bacteroidota; class Chlorobiia; order Chlorobiales; family Chlorobiaceae; genus Chlorobium. The sequence goes on along the minus strand of CAILXB010000233.1, from coordinate 1,275 downwards.
GTGAAAAGTTCGGTGACTGCAACGTCTTTGGTTTCAGTTGCGAAGGGTACAGGGGCGTGAGCCAGTCGGCTGGTCATCACATTGCCAACAACGGTGTGTTCAAGCACATGGTTGGTCGCGACAATACCCCAAGCGTGGGCAAGTACAAGCTGAACCTGCTTGGTGAATACAACATCGGCGGCGACGCTTTTGAGATTGAACGCATTTTTGAAAAATGTGGCATTACGCTGGTAGCCTCCTTCAGCGGCAACTCGACGGTCAGCCAGATTGAAAATGCCCACACAGCCGATTTGAACGTGATTCTCTGTCACCGTTCCATCAACTATATGGGTGACATGATGGAGACGAAGTACGGGATTCCGTGGATGAAGGTGAACTTTGTCGGGGCTGAATCAACCGCAAAGTCGCTCCGGAAAATTGCCGAATATTTTGGTGACGAGGAGCTGAAGGCCAGGGTTGAAGAGGTGATTGCCGAGGAGGCCCCGAGGGTGCAGGCGGTCATTGATGAGATTATGCCGAGAACCAAGGGCAAGACCGCCATGCTTTTTGTTGGTGGTTCACGTGCCCATCACTACCAGGATCTCTTTGCCGAGCTTGGCATGACAACGGTGGCCGCAGGATACGAGTTTGCTCACCGCGATGACTATGAGGGGCGTCACGTCCTGCCGAGCATCAAGATTGATGCCGACAGCAAGAACATTGAAGAGCTGAAAGTGGTGGCCGATCCGGAACTCTACAATCCGAGAAAAAGCGAGGCTGAGCTTGAGGCACTGAAGGAGAAGGGGCTTGAGATCAATGGCTATGAGGGGATGATGAAGCAGATGACCAAGAAGTCACTGGTTGTTGATGACTTGAGCCACTATGAGTCGGAAAAGCTGATCGAGATCTACAAGCCGGATATTTTCTGCGCCGGTATCAAGGAGAAGTATGTGGTACAGAAGATGGGTATTCCGCTCAAACAGCTTCACAGCTACGATTACGGCGGCCCCTACACTGGCTTTGAGGGTGCGGTAAACTTCTACAAAGATATCGACCGTATGGTAAACAACCCGGTCTGGAAGCTGATCAAAGCTCCGTGGGAAAAAGCCGGAAACGGTGCAGGACTTTCAGCCAGTTACGTGACACAGTAATGAACAGGGAAAACGGAGACTATTAAATTATGTTATTACGACACACATCAAAAGAGGTTAAAGAGCGTGAAGGGCTGACCATCAACCCGGCAAAAACCTGCCAGCCGATCGGTGCCATGTATGCGGCGCTCGGTATTCATGGCTG
>CAILXB010000232.1 GCA_903838025.1 uncultured Chlorobiaceae bacterium | reverse complement strand
CTATCAGTTTCATTTTTTGCTGCCCGAGTTCAACGCCGTCGAAAACGTCAGTATGCCGATGATGATCAATGGCCGACGCAGCCGAAAAGAGATCAGGGAGCGGGCAATGAAACTGCTCGACATGGTTGACATGCAGAACAAGTACACCAACAAGCCAAGCCAGCTCTCCGGTGGCCAGCAGCAGCGGGTTGCCAGTGCACGGGCACTGGCCAACGAACCAAAAATTCTGCTTGGCGATGAACCGACCGGTAACCTCGATTCCCGCTCGGCCAACAACGTCTATCAACTCTTTGACCGCCTGAACCAGGAGCTGAACCAGACCGTTATTGTTGTTACCCACGATGAAGAGTTTGCCAACCGTGCGCGGCGGCGCCTTCATCTTGTAGATGGTCAAATTGAGAGCGACCAGCCACTCCGTTCAAAACTTAACTCTCTCGCCGATACGCAATAGGCACGATCAACACTAACACACTTTATTCGCGATCTCCCATGCCTCAGTTACTCGATCATATCCGGCTCACCCATCCCCATCTCTACCGGGCTTTTTCAGCGCTTCCGGATGGAGAGCGGCATCTGCACCGTATCAACGAGCTCGACCGTTACTGGGAGAGGTTAGAGCAACCGGTTCAGAGGGTGATTCTGGCTGGCAACACCATGCCCAAAGAGGCTCGCATCAGTGGCGAGTATGATTTAATCTACGCGGGCGGGACGCTCAGTTTGCTTCATGCGGCAGTAATGGCGGGAAAGTATAAGCGCAAGGTGATGATTTTTGATCGCCAGACTCCGGCTAAATCGACCAGAGACTGGAATATTTCAAGGAATGAACTGCTCAATCTCTCTGCTGCCGGACTCTTTACCGAGAGCGAAATTGATTCCGTCATTGTCCGACGGTACAAAACCGGCTGGGTTGAATTTTACCAGCCTGACGGCAGCCAGAAACGGCTGACCATGGAAAACGTGCTCGACTGCGCCGTTGATGCCGACAAACTGCTCAATCTGGCAAAAAAGAAGGTCATGGCCGTCGCCAGCAGCACTCTCCTTGCTGAAACCACCTTCACCTGCGCTTACCAGTTTGATGATCATATCGTGGTGCAGGTTGAGGATCGCCAAGGTAAACCCTCCTGGTACAAGGCCAAAGTGCTCGTCGATGTGATGGGCATCCTTTCGCCCATTGCCATGCAGCTCAACGAAGGCTCTCCGCAAACCCACGTCTGCCCCACCGTCGGCACCATCGCGAGCGGTTTTGAAAATATTGATTTCGAGACAGGTGAAATTCTTGCCACCACAGGCCCCGCCGAGCTCTTTCAAGGAGGGGGACGGCAACTTATCTGGGAGGGCTTTCCCGCCGACGCTCAAAAATATATCACCTATCTCTTCTTTTATGACGAGGCCGACTCCCCGAACGACAAATCCCTGCTCAGCCTCTTCGAAAGCTATTTCAAGAAATTGCCGGAGTACAAAAAGCCGGGGAAAGATTTTGTGATTTACCGCCCTGTCTATGGCATTATTCCAGCCTATTGCCATGACGGCTTCAACCGCACGCGCGAGATTGCTGACGACCACATCATTCTCTTCGGTGACGCAGCCTCACTTGGCTCTCCGCTCACCTTCTGCGGTTTTGGATCGATGGTACGCAACCTCCACCATCTTACCGCCAACCTTGATCTTGCATTGATCGACAAAAACCTCTCCAAAAAGCACCTTGAAACCATCAGCGCCTACGAACCCAATGTTGCCTCGATGGCCAATCTGATGAAGTACATGTGCTTTAATGCGGTCACCGATGAACCCAATTTTGTCAACGACCTGATGAACGAGGTGATGATAGTGCTCGACGACCTCCCCCAGCACTATCGTCAGGCCATGTTCCGTGACGAAATGAAGATCGAGGAGCTTGTTGTGGTGATGCTTCGCGTTGCCTGGCGCTACCCCAGAGTGCTGACTGCCACCTGGGAGAAGCTCGGCGTACAGGGCTCTCTCAGTTTTTTCAAAAATCTTGCCGGATGGGCATTTTCACCCGTTCGATAACCCTTTTTTCAGCCGATGACCGATAGCACAAGCGCCAGAGAGACGATTACACAGCTTCGCCAGGAGATTGAGCGCCACAATCACCTCTATTACATGGAGGCTAAACCGGAACTCTCCGATTTTGACTTTGACCAGCTCCTCGAGCAACTCATCGCCCTTGAGCGGCAGTTCCCGGAGCTTCTTACCCCCGACAGTCCCTCGCAGCGGGTGGGAGGCTCCATTACAAGGGTATTCCCCCCGGTGCAGCACCGTGAACCGATGCTGAGCCTCTCCAACACTTACTCCACCCAGGAGGTTGAGGAGTTTTACAACCGTGTCAAAAAGCTTCTTCTGCTCGAAGGGGTAGAGGAGCAGGAGATGGTCGCCGAGCTGAAGTTTGACGGCGTTGCCATCAGCCTTCTCTATCGCGACGGCATTCTGGTGAGGGGTGCAACACGGGGTGACGGACGCCAGGGCGACGACATCACAGCCAACCTGCGCACCATTCCCTCTATTCCCTTGCGGCTGAACGCTCTTGCCGAAAGCTGTGAAAGGGAGGTCGAAGTGCGCGGCGAAGTTTTCATGCGCAAGGATGATTTTGAGCGCATCAACGAAAGCCGCCCGGAAGAAGATCGCTTTGCCAACCCCCGCAATGCCACGGCAGGGAGCCTCAAATTGCAGGATTCAGCGGAAGTTGCCCGTCGCCGAATGTGCTTTGTCGCCTACTACCTCAAAGGGCTCAATAATGAAACGACCGCGCACTTTCGCCGTCTCGAACTGCTCAGCCAGCTCGGCTTCTTTACCGGCGACCATTACCGGCTTTGTCTGGAATTGCCGCAGATCACCGATTTTATAGCCCGGTGGTCAGAAGAGCGCTGGCAACTGCCTTATGAGACCGACGGCGTGGTGCTCAAACTCAACGATGTGCACTCCTGGGAAAAACTTGGTGCAACCGCCAAAAGCCCCCGCTGGGCCATCGCCTACAAATATCCGGCACAGCAGGCCAGAACTGTGCTGCACAACGTCATCTTCCAGGTTGGACGGCTCGGCACCATCACCCCGGTCGCCGAACTTGAGCCGGTGCTCATTGCCGGTTCAACCGTCTCGCGCTCAACCCTCCACAATTTCGACGAAATCGAGCGTCTTGGCCTCATGCTCCATGACCGGGTCATTATCGAAAAATCAGGCGAGGTGATTCCCAAAGTGGTGCGCACCATTTTGGAGGAGCGTCCTGCCGATGCCGAGCCCATTCTGCCGCCCATGAACTGCCCCTCCTGCCATACGCCGCTCGTCAGGCCGGAGAACGACGTCAGTTACACCTGCCCGAATGAAGAGGAGTGCCCGGCCCAAATCACGGGGCGGGTGCTCCACTTTGCCTCGCGCAACGCCATGG
>CAILXB010000231.1 GCA_903838025.1 uncultured Chlorobiaceae bacterium | reverse complement strand
GGTTCTTGCGGCATCAATGGCGGTGTTGCCGCCTCCGGTTACCACCACCCGACCTCCTGGATAAGGCAGCTCTCCGGCCTCCGCTTTGCGCAGAAAGGCAATGCCGCTGCTCACTCCAGCCTCATCTTCTCCTGGAATATTCATGCGTGACGCTTTTTGAGCACCAACAGCAAGAAAAACAGCATCGAACTCTGCCTGCAGTGCTTCAAGGGTGAGCTCTTTGCCCAGGGTGGTGTTGAATCGAAACTCCAGTCCCATCGTGAGCAGGGGAGCGATGTCACTCTCAAGCACATCCTCGGGAAGGCGGAAGCGGGGAATTCCGTAGCGCATCATGCCACCCGCCCTGGCGGCGGATTCAACAATGGTCACCGCATGGCCCTTGCAAAGCAGGAACCAGGCGGCGGCAAGACCGGCTGGTCCGGAACCGACAATGGCCACTTTTTTTCCGGTTTTCGGGGCTGTTTCGGGGATAAAACGTTCGGGTTGCTCCCGTTCCCTGTCGGCGGCGTAGCGTTTCAGGGCGCAGATTGAGACCGGTTTGTCGATACCATGCCGTCGGCACTCATCTTCGCAGGGGGCCGGGCAGATACGACCGAGAATTCCTGGAAGGGGAATGCTCTGCTTGATGATTCGAATGGCCTCCCTCTCATCATGGCGGGCAATTGCGGCAATAAAGTCAGGGATGTTGCAACCGGCAGGGCATGAGAGCTCACAGGGGCCCATGCAGTCGCCACCATGCTCTTCGATGATGCGCTCAAGGTTCTGGCGCCTCATCGCCCCAATCTCAAGGTTGTCGGTTTCGATAACCATCCCCTCTGATACCGGCGTATCACAAGCGGGCACAAAGCGGTTTTTTCCCTTGATTTCGACAATGCACATCCAGCACGAGCCGGTCTCTCCAAGTGAGCGGTGAAAGCAGAGGGTAGGAATAGTTATGCCAGCCGCAGTTGCCGCTTCAAGAATCGACGTTCCGGGTGCTGCCGTCACCGCTTGCTGGTTGATGGTAAGTGAGAGCTGGTTCATGGGTACAAACAAAAAAACGTTACGGTTCGCTGTGTGGTGAGGGCTACGATGGCCCAAAGCTCGCTTCAAGATGGAGTGCCACTTTTTCAAGATGCCACATCGGTGTTGAGGTGGCGCCGCACACCCCCACCATATCAACAGTTCTGCCCTCGGGGCCGTTCAACCATGCCTCCTGAATCTCATGAATCTCTTCGATAAAGTAGCTACGGGGATTTGCCGCTTTGCAGATATTGTAGAGTACCTGGCCGTTTGAACTTTTTTTGCCTGCGACAAAGATGATAACGTCATTGGCAAGAGAGAAGTCGTGCAGCTTCTGGTTTCGGCTCGATACCTGCCGGCAGATCGTATCCTTGAAGATCAGTGAAGGCATAGGGCGCACTCCGGTCATGGCGGCGGTAATGTCGATATCGCGGATGGCCATCCATCCGGCAGTTTCCCTTGCAAGCTCCGGCGTGAAAAGATGCTCAAGGTTTGCTTTCAGCTCGTAAAATCCAGGCACATCCATGGTGGTCTGGGAGATAAGGGCGCTTTTTTTTGCCCGGTCAAGCATTTTTATCTCTTCCGCGTCGCTGAGGTCGGCATGTTTGATAATGAGGGCCTCGTTGTTGCACTGCCCGTTGATGCCAATCACCTCCGGATGAGTCTGTTTACCGTAGATGATGATCTGGTAACCGAGTTGATGGAGCAATCGCGTTGTGCGCTGCAGGCGGGAGACGACAGGGCAAGTTGTATCGGTAACCGTCAGATTGTTCTCTCTGGCAATACGGTAGGTTGAGGGTGGTTCACCGTGTGCCCTGATCAGGACGCGTGCATTTTTCAGCTCTTTGAACCCTTTTTCGTCAACAGTGACAAGACCGAGTGCCTCAAGCCGTTTTACCTCAACCTCATTGTGGACGACATCACCGAAGGAGTATAATCCCCCCTCTTTCTCGAGCTTTTCTTCGGCCACATAGATGGTTCCCTGCACTCCGATGCAAAATCCTGATGAAGTTCTGTCGAGGTTTACTTTCACGCTGCTGTACACTTTAGAGAGGTCAATAGAGAAAAATCAAACATGAACAACTATACCTCCACCAGTTCGACGTCCGGCATTTCTGAGTCCATGAAGAGCTGATAAAGCATACTGAATTTTTGGGGCAAATCGCTGACCAACAGGTGCGGAGGGATTGTATTCCGGGTGGACGCAAGCATGCCTGATTCTGTCAGGAGTTCTCTTGTTCTAAGCGCGACCGCATCCGCCGAGTCGATGATGGTAATTTCAGGCCCTACCGTCTCTTCAATCACCTTGCGAAGAATCGGGTAGTGGGTACAGCCGAGAACCAGCGTATCAATGCCCTTTTGGGTAATCTCAGCCAGATATTGTGCCGCAATAAGTTTGGTTGCCGGGTGGTCGATAAAACCCTCCTCAGCCAGTGGAACAAAAAGAGGGCAGGCTTGTGAAATAACCTCTATATCCTCATTGAGTTGGTTGATGGCGAGGCCATAAGCATTTGAAGAGACTGTCGCCTGGGTGCCGATAACGCCGACGCGGTTGTTTCTCGTCACTTCCGCAGCCAGTCGTGCGCCAGCCTTCAGAACTCCTGTGACGGGGATATGGCCACAAGATTTTTCTACAATATCAAGGGCCAGCGCTGAGACGGTATTGCATGCGACGATGATGATCTTCGGCTGGTAGCGCATGAGCATGGCGGTATCGTCAGCCGCATATTTTCGGATTGTGACCTGCGACTTTGGCCCGTAGGGTACACGAGCCGTATCGCCAAAATAGATAATCCGCTCAAACGGAAGGGCCGCCTGTATCGCCTTGACAACCGTGAGTCCTCCAATACCGGAGTCAAAAATACCTATAGGACTTTTGTTCAATTGACAATTGACAACTGACAATTGACAACTGTCAGCTTACAATTTTGATATTGTCCACTGTCCATTGTCCATTGTCCATTATTGAAAGACTATACATTAAAACGAAAAACAATGACGTCGCCATCCTTGACAATATACTCTTTGCCCTCTGAGCGGAGCTTGCCGGCCACCTTGACCTTCTGTTCTGAACCGAGTTCAATGAGGTCGCGGTAGCACATCACTTCAGCGCGGATAAAGCCTTTTTCAAAATCAGAATGGATGGCTCCTGCAGCCTCCGGAGCGGCGGCTCCCTTTCGGATAGTCCACGCATGAACCTCTTTTTCTCCCGCAGTAAAATAGGTCTGCAAGCCGAGCAGGTCATAGGCAGTTTTAATCAGACGGTCGAGGCCGGAGAGGTGAAGGCCAAGGCTTTCAAGAAATTCCGGACGCTCCTCTTCAGGCAGTTCGGCTATCTCAGCCTCCGTTTTAGCGCTGATAATCAGCATTTTTGAGCCGGATGCCGCAGCGATTTCAGCAACCCTTTCGGTATAGCTGTTTCCGTCAGGGAGGTCGGTTTCGGCAACATTGGCTGCGAAGAGAATTGGCTTGGACGTAAGAAGAAAAAATTGCCGTGCAATTGCCTGTTCCTCGGGGGTTTCAATGATTTTACGGACAGGAATGCCTTCACTCAGGCCGCTGATAATCTTTTCGGCCACTTCGAGCTGCAATAAAAGTTCTTTTTCTTTGCGGGCGTTTTTTCTGAGCCGGTCGATCCTTTTTTCCATGCTGTCGAGATCGGCGAGCATCAGCTCGGTCTCAATAGTGATGATGTCGTCAGCCGGATCTATCCGTCCTTCAACATGAATGATATTATCGTCATCAAAACAGCGTACAACATGTACAATGGCGTCAACCTCCCTGATATGCGAAAGAAACTGGTTACCGAGCCCTTCGCCCTTGCTTGCCCCTTTGACCAGTCCGGCGATATCGACAATTTCGAGCGTTGCCGGTACAAGCGTCGGGGTTTTTACAACATCAGCAATCTGCTGCATCCGTTCGTCTGGCACAAGCACCGTTCCGACGTTGGGTTCTATGGTACAGAAGGGGTAATTGGCCGCTTCAGCCTGTTTTGCCGTGATGGCATTGAAAAGCGTTGACTTTCCGACGTTTGGCAATCCGACAATGCCGCAGCGAAGTGACATAAAAAAAATGTTTGTTGAAATGAGTGGCCACGAGAAAAACAATGGTTTTAACATGTAATCAATATGTTTGGAAAAAGCAAATTTATTTTATAAAATGGCAAGCTTATTCAAAATGCACTTCTTTAACAGGAAACGGGAAAAAAACGTATCATTATCGCTCTTGACGGGCCGGCAGCATCCGGAAAAAGTACCACAGCACGGAGAGTTGCCGAGAGGCTTGGTTATACCTATATCGACACCGGTGCCATGTACCGGAGCGTAACCCTCAAGGCCCTCCAGCAGGGCCTCATGGATGATCTGCGCCATTCCCCCGAAAGTGTTTCCGGTTTGCTCCACGATATTACCATACATTTTGACGGTGATCATGTGTTTCTTGATGGCCATGATGTTACTGCCGCTATCAGAGAGAATCTGGTAAGCCGTGAGGTCAGTTTTATCAGCTCACTCAAGCCGGTGCGCGACAAGCTCAGGAAGATGCAGCAGGAGCTTGGGCGGCAGGGTTGTGTTGTGATGGATGGGCGGGACATCGGTACCGTCGTTTTCCCCGATGCTGAACTGAAAATTTTTCTTGTGGCCGATGCTCGCGAAAGAGCAAAGCGGCGCCATGCAGAACTGCTGGCAAAGTCTCATGACGGCATTGAGTTGCCCACTCTTGATACCCTTGAAGAGGAGATAAGGAGTCGGGATCGCGATGATGCCGAGCGGGAACATGCTCCTTTGAAAAAACATGCCGACGCATACGAAATTGATACAACCAGTTTGACTATAGAACGCCAGGTCGATATTGTCTGTGACCTTGCGCAAAAAAAGGAAACACAGGCCGGCTGATTGATTCCGGAATGTCGTTGCAGGACAATTGTTTCATTAACCCTAAAACCGCCTTGCCGATATCTCTCGCGGCTGGCAGGCTAACTTACACGAGAGGAAGGAAAAAATTAATGGCAGAAGCATTCACACAGGAAAAAAAGGTCAAGGAAAGACCCGCAAGAAAAAAACTCAAATTTTTTGCACACTACGAGCCCGCCGAACTTGCATTGATGGAGCAGCTTTATTCAAGCACACTCAATGAAATTACCGAAGATGAGATCATCAAGGGCCGGATCGTTTCTATATCCAACAAGGATGTTACCATTGATGTCGGCTTCAAGTCAGAGGGCATTGTCTCACTGCTTGAATTCAGGGCTGAAGATGAGGTCAAGGTGGGCGACGATGTTGAGGTCTATCTTGAGAACATCGAAGACAAGATGGGACAGCTCATTCTTTCAAAGAAAAAAGCTGACGTTCTGAGAATCTGGGACAGAATCT
>CAILXB010000230.1 GCA_903838025.1 uncultured Chlorobiaceae bacterium | reverse complement strand
GTCATCAACATCCAGGCCTTCCAGAAGGATGCAGGGGAGAATGTTGACTATGCAACGCTCACCGATGAACAGAAAAAACGGCTCAATGTCATCCATCAGGAGCAGGACAGAATGTCGGGCCGCCGTCCCATTGAGTACGTTCAGGCCACCAGACCGATCCTGATTATCGACGAGCCCCAAAGCGTGGACAATACCGAAAAGTCGCAGAAAGCGATTCGCAATCTCCAGCCGCTCTTCTGCCTGCGCTATTCGGCAACCCACAGCAACCCCTACAACCTCCTCTACCAGCTTGATCCCGTTCGCGCCTACGACCTGCGCCTTGTCAAACAGATAGAGGTTATTGATGCTTCAGGCGCGCAAGACTACAACCAGACCTTTGTCCGGCTTGATGCTGTCGGTTACTGGCCAAAAACAGCCAAAACCCCCCAGGCGAAAGTGACCATTTTTGAAGACACCCCCAACGGCACCCGCGAAAAGCAGATAACCATAAAGCATGGTGCCAATCTTGCAAGCAAGACCAACCGCACCGACTATGAGGGCTATCTGGTCACCAACATCAATGCCGAGCCGGACAATGAATATGTGGAGTTTCAGAACGGCATCATCGTTGAGCGCTTTCAGGAATCCGGCGGCATGGCTGATGAACGCATCAAAAGCCAGATAGAGCAAACCGTCGAATCCCACTTTGCCAAAGAGAAAAAACTCAAGGGAAAGGGGATAAAAGTGCTCTCCCTCTTCTTTATCGACCACGTCAAAAGCTACCGCTCCTACGACGACGATGGCAACCCTGCCAAAGGGAAAATTGCCCAATGGTTTGAAGAGGCATACACGGCAACCAGCAGCAAACGGCACTATACCGGCCTCATTCCTTACCGGGCAGAAGAGGTTCACGACGGTTACTTTTCAGCCGACAGAAAGAAAGGCAAGATTGTAGACCTCCTCGATACCAGCGGCAGTACCGCCAAAGATGACGAGACCTACGAGCTCATCATGAAAGACAAGGAGCGCCTGCTTTCCCCGGAGGTGCCTCTCCGCTTTATTTTCAGCCACTCAGCCCTGAAGGAGGGATGGGATAACCCCAACGTCTTCCAGATCTGCACCCTGCGTGAAATGGGCACCGACCGTGAACGCCGCCAGACCATCGGGCGCGGCCTTCGCCTTCCGGTGAATCAGGATGGTGACCGTGTCTACGACGACCAGATCAACCGCCTCACCGTTATTGCCAACGAAACCTTTGAAAACTTCGCCAAAGGGTTGCAATTCGCTTTTATGCGGATTTATTTACTTATTATCAGTCTGCAAAATGCAAAAAATATTATGAATAAATTGTCGTACGAAGAATATTCTATCATTGTAGAGCAGGCTCCAATCATGATTTGGAGGTCTAACCTTACAATGGAATGTGATTATTTTAATGATATATGGTTAGATTTTACAGGTAAAACATTAGCTCAGGAAATTGGTAATGGATGGGTAGAAGGAGTTCATAAGGATGATTTCCAATATTGCGTTGATATATATACAGAAAATTTCAAACAAGCAGCAATATTTGAAATGGAGTATAGATTAAAACGATACGATGGAGTATTTAGATGGATTCTTGATAGAGGTGTTCCATTTTATCAAAAAAACACATTCAAGGGCTTTATTGGAAGCTGTATTGATATTACATTAAAAAAGGAAGCAGAAGAAACATTGCAGAAAGCACATCTCAATGAAATTGAACAACTTCGTGGAGTTCTACCTATTTGCTCCTATTGTAAAAAAATAAGAAATGATAAAAATTATTGGGAGCAACTGGAAACGTATATAACCAGTCACTCCCCTGCGCTATTCTCTCATGGGATTTGTCCTGACTGCCTTGCAACAGTGCAAGCAGAATTATAAAATACTTTCCAAAGGTAGAAAAAAAGTGGATATTGTGGAACTTTACGAGAACTTCAGTATAATTTTTTTTGATTGTGAGAGGGCAGGTGACAATGGATAATGGACAATTGCTTGAAAAATTTGTTCTGATACGCGGCGGCGAGTGTTCGATGGGCAGTTTGGAAGCTGAAGCTGGCCGTGATGATTACAGGTTATTTGGTGTTAAAGCCAATGAAAACCGGCATCAGGTGATCGTGAGTGACTTTTTTATGGGTAAATATGCCGTCACCGTTGCCGATTTCAGGAAGTTCGCGGAAGCTACAGGGTACAGAAGTGATGCTGAAAAAGGGGGATTCAGCGTCATTTTCATCGACGGTAACGTGGAAGACCGGCCAGGAGTCAATTGGCGTCATGGAGTAACCGGCACTGAGCGCCCTGAGGAGGAGGGGAACCATCCGGTTGTGCATGTGAGCTGGAATGATGCGGTAGCCTATTGCCAGTGGATGAGTGGGAAATTGGGAAAGCAGTTCCGGTTGCCGACTGAAGCGGAGTGGGAGTATGCCTGCCGCGCAGGAACCACAACAGCATTCAACACAGGCGCAAACCTGACGACCGCAGAGGCAAACTATAACGGAAATCACCCCTGGAACAACAACGAAAAAGGGATTTGCCGGGAGAATACGGTTGCTGTTGAGAGTTTTGCGCCCAATGGCTGGGGGTTGTACAACATGCATGGTAACGTCTGGGAGTGGTGCAGTGACTGGCTTGGGGGGAGCTATTACGACGAATGCAAGGAGAAGGGGAGCGTTGCCAATCCTTCGGGGCCAGCCACCGGTAGCTTTCGCGTGATTCGTGGCGGAAGCTGGAGCTTCAACGCTGGACGCTGCCGGTCGGCTTATCGTGGCCACAGCGTCCCCGGCCTCCGATATTGCAGTGCCGGTTTTCGGATGGTGTTTGCTCTGTAGGCGGCTAATAGTCCATCGTCGGTGAAATCGCATTGATTTCGACGGTAGCGCCAGGCATGATAACAAATTCACTTAACCCGATGTGGCGATGTTGATCTCCCCAGTCGTAGGTATAACCGAGTCTGGTCCAGGGATATCCATCAACTGAGTATGAACGCATCTTCAACTCATTGAACCATTTGACATAGTCGTCGCTCACTGTCACATATCGATTTTGTCTCCGGAACTCTGTTTCCGCTTCACGGTCACTGATCTCGGGGTCTGCACTTGGCCTGAAGAGATCACCCGGTTTAACCCACATCTCTACAAACTTCGTTTTTCCCGCATTGGAAGGCAGTCCTAAAAGCTGTTCCAATCGCAGTACTCTGTTTCCGTTCAGCGTTTTACAAAAATTTTTGATTTCAGGCGCGGTTGTGACCCACACCTCCCGTGAAAGCTGGAGCGATTGCCCGATTTTGCCATCATAACCGTTATAGTTTGTCCAGGTGACTACCAACAGCATGGCATTTTGGGTATCATTGCGGTTCTTCCACACCAGCTTGTCGTTTGAGGGGACGATGGCAACAAGCGTGTTCGAAATCTCCGCTGGTTCTGCTGTTGCAGCATCAATGATGGCGCTGTGATAGGCTTTCTGAAGGTCAGCCTGATAAAGCGCCGGGCTTTGGAGGGCACAGGCCGAAAAGAGGCTGGAGAGAAGCAGAAAAAGAGTGAACCTCTTTGCCTGAAAAAAGTGTTTTTTTTTCATTGGGTCACCGGGTTTAACTTTCATAACTCACGATCTTGAAGCTTATCAGCTCCTCTTTGCTGAGCACTCGCCTGGCCACCTTGAT
>CAILXB010000229.1 GCA_903838025.1 uncultured Chlorobiaceae bacterium | reverse complement strand
TGCCGTAGTAGCTGGTTTGAAGCAGCTTGAGCACTTCGAGGTTATCGCCTTCGATAAAGAGGTTTTCGGTGGTGTCGAAATTCACTGATTCTGAGCGGCAGGGTTTGAGGGTGGCGGAGCTGAGGGTCTGGATCAGGTGAAGAGCCTCTTTTTTTCCGGGCCACTCCATACCGTAGCGCTCACGACGTGATTCAAAGAGGTCGCCGAAAGTACCAAGTTCTGCTTTGAGTTTTTCAAAGTCGATGGACTCTGTCAGTTCGCCTTTGTCGTTGCGGGTTTCGGTAAAGACAGTTGGAAAGAGCTGTTTCAGCCGTACACGGTTTTCGGCGGCTATGTCGAGCGTGGTTCCTTTCATCTTTTCGGGCTGGATCTCTGCCATAGTCTTTAACAATATGAGGTTTAGTTCATCGACCAGCGAATGGTGAAGAGGACTCGCTTTTTTCCCCTGCACTTCCGTCGCACGAGCAGATGAGAGCCTCATGCACACAAAAATCAGTTATCGCTTGATAGTACCGGGAAATGCCAGTGATAATATAGGCAAGGGTTTTGATATTTACGGATGCCAAAATTTCATCCCAAGCACTCGATTCATGAAAATTCATTAAATTAGAGTGCAGCGTTTTTTCTTATCACCGTCAGAAAAAAGAGAACCGATGACAACCGCAGAGAAGATATATCGTACCGTCAAAGAACTGCCGGAGCCTGCGCTTCGTGAAGTGCTTGATTTTGCTGAATTTTTAAAGCAGAAAAAAAACGCAACCGGAACGAAACCCGGTAGTCTTGCACAACGTATTCACGAGCGCTATAAAGACCTGGATGCGGAAAACCTTCCGATTCCACCGCGTCAGTTATCTCGCACACCACCCTTTCATTGCCCTAACACATAACCTCACGCTTGTTACCCGAAACATCAAAGATTTTATGGGAATTGAAGGGCTGGTGCTTGTAAATCCATGGGAAGATGCCTGACGAACGTTAGGTAGAAAAAAATGAAGGTAATCGCTCATGAAAATTCATTACCGCTTGTCACAAATCAGATGAGCTCGCCATCATGGTGCCCCCGTGAATGCCTGATGCAGAATGGACTGTTTCACGGCATCGAGTGCTGTCGCTCATCTCCACTCCGAACGAACTTCCCTCTGATAAGCTACGCCATCAATTTTTTTAAATGCTGACACCGAGCCAGCATATTTCATAAGCTTTTTCGAGATGTTGTCAGGGACGTTTTTTTCATCAAGAACAAGGACAAACTCATGCCGACCGGGTGAAACCTCTTCCGGGAGCTTGATGGTAATCAACCTATCCGGCAATACTTCATAGTTAAGAGTAAGTGTAAGCATCGATTCTTTCGTTAATACAATGAACCCCATCCGGAAGACAAAAAAAGCTGACTTTTAAACATTTATGTGGGTTTATTTTGCAGTAAAAACTATTCTTTGCCAAATATTTCACATCATCGGAGGCTGATTACTGCTATCGGCGCCTCTTTGGATATTGAAACACTCCTTACGATACAACAGGTTCAGGGCGAAGCGTGCAGTGTGGGCACACCAGATACAGGGAGTTGCGGGATAAAGAGGCCGTCACAACCCCGCCCGTAAAAATGGCAGCCCCCAGCCACCGCCACCCTGCTCTTCCATTCAAAAAAATCGCTATATTACGGTTCATTTTAAAATAAAACGAAGCTCTTTTTTTTTACCTTCAGGGAGTATTCTTTTAAAGAGTATTGGTGATTTTTTTGTACACAAACACCTGAAGCCGCAGCCAAGATAGCCCTATAAAGATTTTTTAAATATTAGCTTACAGAGATTCAATCAACTATTTTTTATGAAACATATTATATCAGTACTGGTTGAAAACAAGTTTGGCTCCCTTAACCGGGTTGCGGCCATGTTCAGTGCGCGGGGGTTTAACCTTGAGAGTATCTCCATTGGGGAGACTGATGACACGGAAATTTCACGCATGACCATTGTGACGAGGGGTGAAGACCAGATTATCAGCCAGGTGCTCAAGCAGTTGAACCGACTGGTCGATACCATCAAGGTGACCGATCTGACCCGTCAGCCGCATGTTGAGCGGGAGCTGCTTTTGATGACTCTCAAGCTGACCAAAACGGTACAGCATGAGATTTTTGAGCTGATCAATGTTTTTAAAGGAAAAGTCGTGGATATAAAACAAAAATCCATTACTTTTGAGGTCATTGGCTCTCCGGACAAGATCAACACAACTATCGATATCTTCAAGCCGTACGGCATAAAAGAGCTTGCCCGTTCTGGTGCTGTAGCGATACACCGGGGAGAATAACACTGTTTTTTGCTGATTTATCAATCAAACCTATCAAGCCAAATGAACGTTTATTATGACCAGGATGCCGATCTCGGTTATCTGCAGGGAAAAAATATTGCAATACTCGGTTACGGCAGCCAGGGCCATGCCCATGCCTTGAACCTCAAGGAGAGCGGCATGAACGTCTGCGTCGGTCTTCGCCCCGAGAGTGCATCGTGTAAAAAAGCGAGAGAGGCTGGCCTTGAGGTCAACACCGTCGCTGATGCCGTGAAATGGGCTGATATCGTCATGGTGCTGCTTCCTGACCAGACCCAGAAGGCGATTTATGAGGCTGAAATTCTCCCGAACCTTGTGGCTGGCAACACCCTTGCTTTCGCTCACGGCTTCAATATTCATTATGGCCAGATTGTTCCTCCTGAAACAATCAACGTTATCATGATTGCTCCAAAGAGCCCCGGCCACCTTGTGCGCCGTACCTACACCCAGGGCAATGGTGTTCCCTGCCTTATCGCCGTGCACCAGGATGCTACCGGTGAGGCAAAACAGCAGGCGCTTGCTTGGGCTAAAGCGATTGGCGGCACCAAAGCCGGCGTTATCGAGACCTCCATCAAGAATGAGACGGAGACCGATCTTTTTGGTGAGCAGGCTGTCCTTTGCGGTGGTTCTGCCGAGCTGATCAAGGCTGGATTTGAGACCCTTGTTGAAGCGGGTTACCCTGAAGAGCTTGCCTACTTTGAATGTATGCACGAGTTGAAACTCATTGTGGATCTTTATTATGAAGGTGGCCTTTCGAGAATGAACTACTCCGTCAGCGATACGGCTGAGTATGGCGGCATGACCCGCGGACCGCGCCTTATCACTGCGGCGGTCAAGGCTGAGATGAAGAAGA
>CAILXB010000228.1 GCA_903838025.1 uncultured Chlorobiaceae bacterium | reverse complement strand
GATTACCCATCGAAAAGTCAATAACATCCTCTCCTGCACGCCGTTCAGCCATTTTCAGCTCATTAACAGCAGCAAAGACATACTTGGGCAAACGCTTGATCTTGTCAAACTCTATTTCATCAAACATGGTCTTGTAATGAAAATTTATGATATTTAAAATGGGGGGTTGTTGCATCATAAGCAAAAAGAGTATCATATCAATGAGTTTCCGGATATTTTCCCCCCTCAGAGCTGTTGGAGCATCGGTTCATCGTGCTGAAGAGAGAAAATGCACAGCAAAAAAGCAGCTCTCTTGATGCAGCTCCCCCTCAACAAAAAATAAAAAAGAGAGTGACGCTTTGATTTTTTTCGACGCGAATTAACAATTGTTGAAAAAAAACGAAAGCGAGATCGAACCCTTAAAACGCAGAGAAGTGAGTGTTGGCGTAGCTTTCCGGGCTTTTTGGCTCTCATCTCCGTTGAACGGAAATGAAATTTTTGGGGTTGAATTATTTGACATTAATGTAATTTTCTTTAACATACTTTGTTCGTGTCATTTCGCTTCCCGCTCCACGTAAAGTAATCCTATACCACGTGTCAAAAATCAAGATGACAGTAAAGGATACCCTGAAGCATCAGCTTGAGGAATCCACCGGAAATGACTATAACTGCTGCTACCAGTGTGGAAAATGTACCGCTGGCTGTCCTGCAGGAGCATTTATGGACAGTCCTCCGGCAAGAATCATGCGTCTCATCCAGGCAGGCTATATCGAAGATGCCCTCAAGAGCGAAGCGCTCTGGTTCTGTGTCGGTTGCATGACTTGCACTTCACGATGTCCACAAAACATGGATATTGCCGCGACCATGGACTCGCTCAGGGCTATGGCTCTTGAGAAGGGTATTGTTTCACAAAACAAGGCAAAAAAGCTGGTCACCGCCTTTCATGTCTCCTTCCTCAACAACGTGCGCAAACATGGCCGTCTTGAGGAACTCTCACTCATCAACAGCTACAAGCTGCGCACCAGGACTTTTCTGCAAGATGCCGAATCGGGCGTCAAGATGATCATGAGCGGAAAAATCAACCCACTCCATACTCTTACCGGTAAAGGCGGAGTGAAAGGAAAGGAGCAGATCGCCAAAATTTTTGAA
This sequence comes from uncultured Chlorobiaceae bacterium, assembly GCA_903838025.1. Taxonomy (GTDB): domain Bacteria; phylum Bacteroidota; class Chlorobiia; order Chlorobiales; family Chlorobiaceae; genus Chlorobium. The sequence continues at coordinate 5,281 of CAILXB010000228.1, read as the reverse complement.
GCTTCCAATAAGGAGTCTCATTTGGCAGCCCCGAAACGACGTCCGACAAAAAAGGAATTTGTCGCAACTGCTCCCCGTTCAATCAAGCCGGGCATGACTATCGGCTACTATCCCGGTTGCTCGCTCAGTGGAACGGCACGGGAGTATGATATTTCGGTCAAAAAAATGTGCGCCCTGCTTGGCCTGAAGCTTCAGGAAATTGAGGATTGGAACTGCTGTGGAGCAACATCGGCCCATGCAACCAATCACAAGCTTGCGGTGCTTTTGCCTGCAAGGAACCAGGCGCTTGCCGATGCACAGGGGCTGAATCTGGTACTTGCACCCTGCGCCGCCTGCCAGAACCGTCAGGTGACCACCCGGCAGTCGCTGCTTGACTCCCCGGAACTTCGTGATGAGGTTCGTTCAATTACCGGCATAGAGCCAACCTGCCGTGCTGAATTTATTGGTGTTACCCAGCTTCTTGAAGCCATGGATCCGGAAGAGATCAAAAGAAGGGTAAAAAAGCCCCTTACTGGTCTCCATCTTGCCTGCTATTATGGCTGCCTTCTGGTGCGTCCAATGGAGGCTATGGGTTTTGACGACCCGGAAAACCCGCTCAAAATGGAGGCAATCATGACCGCCCTTGGGGCCACACCCATCGACTGGGCATTCAAGATTGAGTGCTGCGGAGCCGGGCTGACGCTTGCCCAACAACCACTTGTCGAAGAGCTTACACACTCTATTGCCAAAAACGCGGCCGATAACGGTGCAGAAGCCTTTGTTGTCGCATGTCCCCTCTGCCAGGCTAATCTTGACATGCGTCAAGGAAGCATGAGAAAGCGGTTCGGAGATGTCAAAGAGATGCCGGTATACTATATTTCAGAGCTCGTCGCCATCGCCTGCGGTGCCGACCCTTCTGAAGTAGCCGTGGGAGAGCATTTTGTGCCTGCGCTCGACCTTGTCTCAAAACTTTAGGGTACGACCAAACCTTTGAACACCTGACAAAAAGTCAGGGTTCAGCGGCGTTCCATGCCGGGCCGTTCCGGTCAGCGGCTTCATACTAAAAGATTGAATAATGGCAAAAATCGGGGTATTTATATGTCACTGCGGCGAAAATATTGCTGCTAAGGTTGATTGTACCAAACTGGCTGCCGCCATGGGGGAACATCCCGGCGTGGCTGTTTCTGTTGAATACAAATATTTCTGCTCCGATCCTGGCCAGGAGAGCGTCAAAAAAGCGATCCGCGACAACAACCTGAGTGGTATCGTTATAGCCGCCTGTTCACCAAGAATGCATGAAGCTACTTTTCGTAAAGCCTGTGCAGAAGCGGGGCTGAACCCCTATTTGTGTGAAATAGCCAACATCCGCGAACAGTGTTCATGGGTGCATACCGACAAGGATATGGCGACCGCCAAAGCTGCGGACATCGTCCGCTCAATGGTTGAAAAGGTCAAACGCAACAACATACTCCAGCCTATCGAAGTGCCGGTAACCCGCCGTGCTCTGGTTATCGGCGGAGGTATTGCCGGTCTTCAGGCGGCACTCGATATTGCCAATGCTGGTCAGGAAGTTGTTCTTGTTGAGCGTGAACCCTCCCTGGGCGGCCACATGGCGCAGTTATCGGAGACCTTCCCTACGCTCGACTGCTCGCAGTGCATCATGACACCCCGAATGGTCGAAACGGCCCAGCATCCCAATATCAGGCTCCTTACTTATGCCGAAATTGAAAGCGTTGATGGCTACATCGGCAATTTCAAGGTGAGGGTTCGCATGAAAGCACGCTACGTTGACATGAACACCTGTACGGGCTGCGGCGACTGCAGCACAAAATGTCCGGTCAAAAAAATCTCCAGTGAATTTGACTGCGGTCTTGGCAAGCGTACCGCCATTTATACCCCTTTCGCCCAATCCGTCCCCAATATGCCGGTCATCGACAAGGCAAACTGCATCTACTTCAAGAACGGCAAATGCAAAATGTGCCAGAAATCCTGTCAAATCAATGCAATAAACTTTGATATGCAGGATGAATTCATCGACCTTGAGATCGGTGCAATTGTTGTGGCCACCGGCTTCCAGATCCAGAATACAGCCCTCTACGGAGAGTATGGCTACGGAAAATTTCCGGACGTCATCACCGGCCTTCAGTTTGAACGCCTTGCCTCGGCAAGCGGCCCTACTGCCGGAAAAATCCTTCGTCCCTCTGACGGCAAAGAGCCCGAAACCGTTGTCTTTATTCAGTGCGCCGGATCACGCGACCCCTCAAAAGGAGTGCGCTACTGCTCCAAAATATGCTGCATGTACACCGCAAAACATGCCATGCTCTATGCACACAAGATGCACGACGGTAAGGCCAATATTTTTTACATGGATATCCGTGCAGCAGGCAAAGGATATGATGAATTTACCCGCCGCGCCATTGAGGAGGATGAGGCATCCTACATCCGTGGCAGGGTGAGCAAGCTCTGGCTGGAGAACGGTAAGATGATGGTGCGCGGTGTCGATACCCTGCTCGGCAAGCCGGTGACCGTTGTGGCCGATATGGTGGTTCTTGCCACCGCAATGGTGCCGCAGCCCAATGCCAAAGAGTTTGCAAAAACCATCGGCATCGCCTACGATGAATATGGCTTCTACAACGAGGCCCACCTCAAACTTCGCCCCGTTGAATCATCCACAGCAGGGGTCTTTCTTGCCGGAGCGTGCCAGTCGCCCAAAGATATTCCTGATTCAATTTCTCAGGCATCGGCCACGGCCAGCAAGGTACTCGCCCTTTTCAGCAAGGAAAAACTTGAGCGGGAACCCGTTATTGCCATTAACAACGAAGCGACCTGCGCCGGATGCTGGGGCTGCGTTCTTGCCTGTCCCTACAACGCTATTGAGAAAAAGGATATTCGCGACCGTTCGGGAAAACTCATTAAACAGGTGGCCTACGTCAATCCCGGCCTCTGCCAAGGGTGCGGTACCTGCGTCACGTTCTGCCGCTCGAACAGTCTCGATTTGGCCGGATTTACCGAAAAACAGATCTTTGCTGAAGTGATGGGGCTCTGAAAGGTCGCCATTTTTTCCATGAACGAATAGAACTTTGCTACTGGAGTACGCCGATGAGTGAACCATTTGAACCAAAGATTGTCGCTTTTGTCTGTACCTACTGTACCTACGCAGGAGCTGACCTGGCAGGAACGAGCAGGCTGAAATATGCGCCCAATGTCCGCATTGTGAGACTTCCCTGCACCGGAAGAATCAGCCCCATGTTTATCCTCAAAGCGCTGCAGAAGGGTGCTGACGGAGTCCTGGTCAGTGGCTGCCATCCGGGCGACTGCCATTTCACCCACGGCAACTACCATGCACGCCGCCGCTGGATGGTTTTTCGTGCCCTGCTCGACTTCACCGGCATACCACCGGAACGGGTCATGTTCTCATGGATCAGTGCAGCCGAAGGAAGCAAATTTGCCGATCTCATCAACAGTGTCACGGAAGATATCCGTAAACTTGGCCCATTTGATCAGTATCAGGAGTTGATCAAAGAGACTGAATCACCGGCGACCCTTTAAAAACAAGAGGCTATGATTACACAGGAAAAATACAGAACGACGGTCAAAGAGCTTCTTTCGAATGGCACGATAAAAATGGCGATCGGCTACAAACCGGGCTCAACCCCCGACCGGCGGCGCCCGCTCTTTATCCGCACTCTGGAAGAGGCCGACCAGCTTGTGCTCGACAGTACCTGCATGACGAACCTTTCAGGATACCTTGTCACCGAAGGGTTGCTGAGCGATGAAAAACGGGTTGGCATTTTTCTGCGCCCTGAAGGGATCCGCTCCATCAACATTCTGGCGGCTGAATACCAGCTCAATGTAGATCAAATCATCATTTTCGGATTTGACTCCACAGGCCGGGAGGTAAGACCGCTGCAAGGCCGGAATGCCGAAGACTTTACTGCGCTGCTCAGCGAAATCAAGGAGAACCCTCCCGTCATCCATAAAGAGCCGCTCCTTGAGCGTATCGAAAAGATGAACGCAAAAGAGCGGTTCGATTTTTGGCAAGAGGAGTTTTCACGATGCCTTAAATGCTACGCCTGCCGTCAGGCCTGCCCCATGTGTTACTGCCGCCGCTGCATTGTCGACAGCAATCAGCCGCAATGGGTCAACACCTCGTCGCACACACTCGGGAATTTTGAATGGAATATCGTTCGGGCATTTCACCTTTCAGGCCGATGCGTCCAGTGCGGCAACTGCGACCGGGGCTGCCCTGTCAACATTCCCCTCCGCCTCATCAACCAGAGAATGGCCAAAGAGGTGATTGATGGATTCGATCATTTTGCCGGATTAAGCTCGACCCAGGAGCCAGTACTTGCAAGTTTCAAAAAGGACGACACTGAGACATTCATTCTCTAAGTAACCAACACCTATGACAAGAATCCTTTTCAGCGATAAACTTGACCATTGTGTCGCAAAATGGCTTTCGGCAGGGATAAGCGTGATTGGCCCTGTGCAGGGAGAGTGCCTTTCAAGCTATGCCGCAGTTGAGCGAAGCAGCGACCTCTGTTTCGACATGGTGCTGCCCGACCGTTCACTCAAGGAGCTCTTTTGTCCGCAGACGGAGCCGATGCTGCGCTACACCATCAAGAAAAATGAAATCGAAACAACTGACTTCGATCCCCCTTCCGCTCCAAGAATCATTTTTGGTGCAAGGCCGTGTGATGCTTCAGGTCTGGCGATTGACGATCCTCTTTTTGGATGGGATTACAAGGATGAATACTGGTTTCAGCGGCGCAATACATCGGTCATTGTAACCATTGCCTGTACCAAAGCGGATGATTTCTGTATGTGCACCTCACTCAAACAGGCCCCCGACAGCACCAAAGGCTCCGACGTGCTGCTTCGTCCCCTCGACAAAAACCGGGGATGGGTGGTTGAAGAGCTGACCGACCGTGGACGTGAAGCCTTCGCGCTCATCGCCGAATACATCAAGGAGAGCGACGAAACGCCCCTGCCGATTGCCGAAGTGCATGAGAAGTTTAACCTCGACACATGCGTCGCCTGGCTGAAAAACCCTGACAACTTTGAGAGTAAATTCTGGAAAGAGATCTCGATGCGCTGTATCGGCTGCGCCTCCTGCACCTACCTTTGTCCGACCTGTCACTGTTTCGACATCCAGGACGAGGGCGACACCTACAGCGGTATCAGAAGAAAAAACTGGGACAGTTGCTCCTTTGCCCTTTTTACCATGCACACTTCGGGCCACAACCCCCGTGCAACGCAATCAGCACGATGGCGCCAGCGCATCATGCACAAATTCAACTAT
>CAILXB010000227.1 GCA_903838025.1 uncultured Chlorobiaceae bacterium | reverse complement strand
GTTGCTGCCTGGAAAGGGGCCAGTGTGCTGACAACAGACTACTCTCTTGAGGCGCTTCGTTTTGCCCGCTATAATGCCCTGAAAAACAGCGTGACGCTTGAGTGCGAAAGGCTCGACTGGCGGCTTGTGCAGTGCAGTGAGCAGTTTGAGCTGCTTTTTGCTGCCGATGTGCTTTATGAGAGGGTAAACCTTCTTCCCATTGTTACGGCGATTGATAAACTGCTTAAACCTGATGGTGCGGCCTACATTGCTGATCCCCGAAGGAGGCTTGCCGAGCAGTTTCTTGAGCTTGCGGCGGAAAACAACTTTTCGATCATTCCATTTCAGCGGAGGTATGATGGGGGTACCAAGAGTGTTGCGGTGACCATTTATAAAATGACAAGGCAATCAACCTGCTAATGATAAATACTGGAGATGAACTTACGGTTCGCTGGCGCTATCATGCAGGCCACGGTGCACTTGTTTGGCAGCTTATGTTTACCAAAAACGGAAGTCTTGTAGGGCAGAAGCGCTTTGCTGGGAGCCGGCGTGCACTTTTTTTTTGCATTGATACCGTGACTGGCAAGGTTTTTTGTGATGATTATTTTTTTGAGGATCACCCTCTCTCTCTGGCAGAAGGGTGGTTTTCCGTGCTCGAAACAACCCTTGGCGATCTTGTCTACTGCTCGGTTTGTCAACCCGACAGCCCGGAGCATCAGGGAATATGGGCGGTCGATTTCAGGGGCGCAGGGGTCGTGTGGTCACGGCCTGATCTTGTTTTTATCGCCAATCTTGAAGAGGAGTTGCTTGCCTGCAGGCAATCCTCTTTTGCCGGTTTTCCCGAGCGCCATTTTTTTCTTATTGACCCCGTTACCGGTCTCGACACTCGCAGGCTCGGCCTCGATACTCTTGAGGTTAATGCCCTCAGGGCGGAGGTGGTTCAGGAGGAGCTGCGTCAGCAGGTGACCTTGCCGGAGTTTGTAACGGAAGGGATGGCGAGAGAGCGCATGGCCCTGCAGAGAGTGGGTATTGGCTCAGCAACCCGCTGTGAATGTATCGTTGAGGGGGTGTTGACTGTTGCTGTTTTGCATGAGCAGAATAGGCTGACCGGGCTGTGGGACTCCTCTCTCAAGGTATGGCGCAACAACTCTCTTGTCTATGCAGAGAGTTTGGAAGAGGGTGCGGAAAAACCGGCCCTGAATAATTTTCTGCTCCGTAGTGACGCTCTCTACTTTCTCAAGGGGAGAGAGGAACTTGTTTCAGTTGCTCTTTTATGAAAGCTTCATCATCTCCCCCTTCCCCTTTTCGCGAAGGGTCACTTCCTGTCAGTGATTTTCTTGAAAAGCTTCGCAGTCTGAAAAATCTTTCGCCCAATACCGTTATTGCCTACAGGACAGATCTGATCCAGTTTTTTTCCTTTCTTTCAGCGCATCTTGGGCTGGTTGATTTGGTTGGTTTTGATCCAGAGCAGGTAACGACTGTTGAGGTAAGGCTTTTTATGGGTGCCTTGCTTGAGCGGGGAGTTCAGCCGCGCTCCATTGCCCGAAAACTTGCCTCGGTCAAAAGCTTTTACCGATATTTGCTTGAGGGTGGTCATATCAAGAGCTCCCTCTTTTCTGCTCTCGCGACCCCCAAATATCCACGGCGTGTCCCCGGTTTTTTGACCGAACAGCAGACAGAAAAGCTTTTTGATGAGCTTCTTCCGTCTGCTGTGCAAGGAGTGCGCAAGCCGGAAAAAAATGATCTTGATGAATTATTTATCCATGAGCGTGACCGCAGTCTGCTTGAACTGCTCTATTGCAGCGGGCTTCGTATTTCGGAACTGATTGCATTGAAGGCGGAAGATCTTGATCTTGATGGCGGGTATGTGAAGCTGACGGGCAAGGGAAGAAAGCAGAGAGTTGTGCCTGTTGGAGAGCCAGCGGTCGCTGCGCTGAAAAAATATTTTGAAGTCCGGAGAAACTTCTTTAGAATGAAGAGTAGGGGGGAGGTGGTGGTGAATGTTTTTGTAACCAAAAGGGGCAAAAAGCTTTATCCAGTGCTTGTTCAGAGATTGACCAAAAAATACCTCCTTTCAGTGACTGATCAGAAAAAGAAAAATCCGCATCTTTTGCGTCACACTTTTGCCACACATCTGCTGAACGGGGGAGCGGATCTTAACAGTGTCAGTGAAATGCTCGGGCACAGCAATCTTTCTACAACTGAAATTTACACCCATGTTACCTTTGAGCGTTTGAAGGAGGTTTATCGGAAAGCGCATCCCAAGGCATAAAGTTATCGGGGGCTTCGGATAATTTTTTCACCGGAGTCTTGTTCCTTCATGACGTCCACCATATTTAAACGGAGTTTATTATGACAAAAGTTGTCGTTAATGATGCGGTCAATGTTACCGTTACCTTACGCCATTCCAATAATCATAGCGATATAGAAGAGTATGCACGCAACGCAGTGCTCGCTCTTACGAGGGTTTTTCCGGGCATTATCAGTTGCCATGTCATTATGGATCATCAGAAAAATGACTTTGAAAAGAACAAGCTTGCCGAAATAACGGTGCATGTGCCGCAGAATGTTCTTGTTGCCAAGGAGGGAGGTACAAATTATGAACAGGCTATCGACACTTGCGTTGAGGCATTGAGCCGACAGCTTAAAAAGTACAAGGAAAAATTACAATAACGGCACGAGTGAGTCTGCGGGGCGGCGGGAAAAGAGGCACCCCCCGCAGACTTTTTCTGAGTTTATTCACCTACACTGATCTATTGCCTGCAAGCCATGAATCTTGATCAAAAAGGATTAAAAAAGCGATCAATAACGGTCGCCTATTTTTTTGAGACTATCGGCAAGAAGCACGATATCAAATTTCGGCGTTTGAACAATGTTGATGAGCACAAACGGCGGATTTTTGAGCGTGACCTTCATCGTCCCGGGCTTGCTCTGGCGGGCTTTACCAATCTTTTTACCTATAAACGGGTACAGATTTTTGGAAATACGGAAACCAGATTTTTGAATCATTTGGATGAGGAGGAGCGAAATCAGCGCTTTGCTAACCTTGTCCGATTTAAAATGCCCTGTATTATTCTGACCAGCAATAATAAACTGCCGCAGAATTTGCTCGACATGGCCACCCATGCTGGTATTCCGGTCTATATCACTCGATGTTCTTCAACAAAAACAATCTATCTGGTTACCGGCTTTCTTGATGACCAGTTTTCGCTCTATCAGCAGTATCATGGCTCAATGGTTGATGTCTATGGAGTTGGAGTGCTGCTTACTGGCAAGAGTGGCCTTGGAAAATCAGAGATTGCGCTTGACTTGATTGAACGGGGTCACGGTCTTGTAGCCGATGATGTTGTTGTGATCCAGAGGAAAGGGGAGTCGATGGTACTCAATGCCAAAAGAAACCATATCATCGATCATTTCATGGAGATTCGGGGTCTTGGCGTTGTTGATGTGAAGGCGAATTTCGGTATCCGGGCAATTCGTGATGTGAAAGAGGTACAGGTTGTTGTTGAGTTGCTCGAATGGAACAAGGAGATTGTTTATGAGCGGCTTGGATTAGACACAAAATTTATAAAGATTCTTGGCGTTGACGTTCCATTGGTAGAATTACCTATATTTCCCGGTAAAAACATTACCGTTATCATTGAGGTGGTTGCACTCAACTTCCTGTTGAAGCGGTACTCGAACTATGTTGCCGCCGAGGCTCTGACCAGCAGAATAAATAACGTGATCAACAGTAACAGTGATAAGAGTGAGGAGGGAAGTGATGATTGATATTCCAGCAAAGAGGATTCCCGCAATGTGTCGGCTTGCTGCCTGCATGATGCTTGTTGTGCTTTCACTCTCTTCATGCAGCCGCCGTAATGGCAGTCAGCGAGAGGTGGTGAAGGGGGGGAGAGCGATGGACTCTACTCTTGTGATCGCCATGCTCGGTGATGCTGATTATCTTAATCCTCTGCTTGGCAATACGGTTACCTCTGCCAATATTATTGGTCTTATCTACCCATCCCTTTTGCAGAGCGAGTTTGATACGACGACCGGGCTTATGAATTACATGGCCCTTGAAAAAAAATTGCGAGAAGTAACGCAGCAGGGTCAGGGTAAAAAAGATCCCAAAGGTGCTCTTGCAAAGAGCTGGAAGATGTCGGAAGATCAGCGAACCATCACCTATATTCTCCGAAATGATGTTTTCTGGAATGACGGAAAGCGCGTTGTATCGGGAGATTTCAAGTTTTCCTACCAGTTGTATGGCAGTCCGGTGATAGCCAGTGCCCGTCAGCAGTACCTTGCAGAGCTTCTTGGTGCCGACAAGGGCAAGGTTGATTTTAACCGGGCCATTCTGACGCCTGACGATACCACCCTTGTCTTCAAGTTTTACAAGCCTGTGCCCGAGCATCTTGCGCTTTTTCATACCTCACTCACACCGCTTCCGGCCCACCAGTGGAAAAATGTCAAGCAGGATGAGTTTCGTCACTCTCCGCTTAATCTTGAGCCGCTTGGCGCAGGCCCCTACAAACTGAAGAGTTGGAAGCAGCAGCAGGAGATTGTTCTGGCTTCAAGCCGGAGTTCAAATCTCCCCAAACCCGGTACCATTCCGCTGATTACCTACAGGGTGGTGCCTGATTATACGGTACGCCTGGCGCAGCTTCAGACCGGTGCGGTGGATGTGGTCGAAGGTATCAAGCCGGAAGATTTTACCTCCCTTTTGAAGGCGAACCGGCAGATTGAGATCAAAACGGTCGGGTTGAGGGTCTATGACTATGTTGGCTGGTCAAATATCGACCAGAACGAGTATCACAAGAGTGGCAAAATCAAGCCTCACCCTCTCTTTGGTTCTGCACGGGTGCGCCTTGCCCTGACCGAGGCCATTGACCGCGAAGCGATCATTGACGGCTATCTCAAAGAGTATGGCGTAATTTGCAACACCGATATTTCACCATCCCTGAAATGGGCCTGTAATGAGCGTCTTGTGCCGCATCCTTTTGATCCTGCGCGTGCCACAGCCCTGCTCAGAGCGGAGGGGTGGTTGCCGGGGCCAGACGGTATTTTGCAGAAACAGGGCAGAAAGTTCAGTTTTGTGCTCTATACTAATGCGGGCAATGCGAGAAGAAACTATGCAAGTGTCATTATTCAGCAGAATCTTCGTTCAATCGGCATCGACTGCAAGCTTGACGTTCAGGAATCCAATGTCTT
>CAILXB010000226.1 GCA_903838025.1 uncultured Chlorobiaceae bacterium | reverse complement strand
GCGTGTTGACTGATGGTATGGGACGGAAAGTTGATTTCCGCAATACCGTCATCATCATGACCTCGAACATCGGCGCCAAAGATATCAAGAGTTTCGGAGCTGGTTCCGGCATGGGCTTTACGGCACCTGACGATTCGACCGGAAACTACAAGGCGATGAAATCGACCATTGAGGATGCCCTCAAACGGGTCTTCAATCCCGAGTTCCTCAATCGTATTGATGACATTGTCGTCTTTCACCCGCTCGAAAAGCAGCATATCTTCAAAATCATTGATATTACTGCTGGCAAGCTCTTCAAGAGGTTGCACGACATGGGTATCGAGGTCGAAATTGAGGAAAAAGCAAAGGAGTTTCTTGTCGACAAAGGTTACGACCAGAAATATGGTGCACGTCCCCTGAAACGGGCCCTGCAGAAATATGTGGAAGATCCCCTTGCCGAAGAGATGCTCAAAGGGCGCTTTATCGAAGGCAGCACCATCCGCATCGTCCTCGATGAAAAGGAGAACGAGCTCACCTTTCTTGATGGGGCGACTCCGGTAAGCCAGGAAAAGCAGGAAGAAAAGTTGGATAAAGAGTAAAAAAAAGCCCCCGGTGTTCTCGGGGGTTTTTCATTCTCAGTGCTGCGGAGGCAGCGGATGATCTTTCACCGCCAGAAGCGAGCGTTGCAGCAGCTCTTCGGGGAGAGCGTAATCGCTGAGTTTTCCGCTCATGAAGGCATCGTAACCCTGAAGATCCATCAATCCATGGCCTGACCAGTTCATGAGAATCACCTTCTCTTTTCCCTCTTCCTTTGCCTGTTTCGCGGCGCGGATGGTCTGCGCTATGGCGTGCGAAGTCTCCGGCGCGGGGATAAATCCTTCGGTATGGGCAAAGAGCAGGGCGGCCTCATAGCACTCCGTCTGGCCAATGGCTGTGGCCTCAATAAGCCCAAGTTGCTTGACGTGGCTGACCAGCGGGGCCATGCCGTGATAGCGCAACCCTCCGGCATGAATGGCTGGAGGTATAAAGCCGTGACCGAGGCTGTGCATTGCCAGCAGCGGGGTCATTTTGGCCTCATCTCCGTTATCATAAACGTAGGGCCCCCGGGTGAGGGTGGGGCAGGCTTCGGGCTCGGTTGCAATGATTTGAATATCGCGACCATGAATCTTGTCGCAGATGAAGGGGAAGCTGATACCGGCAAAGTTTGAGCCTCCGCCTGCACAGCCGATAACCACATCCGGATAGAGGCTGACCTTCTCAAGCTGTTTGCGCGCTTCAAGACCGATAATGGTCTGGTGGAGCATCACGTGGTTTAAAACGCTGCCGAGGGCGTAGCGGGTGTCATCACGCTCGACGGCCTGCTCAATGGCTTCACTGATGGCAATGGCAAGGCTTCCTGGTGTATCAGGCGTCTCTTCAAGAATGCGGCGTCCAACGGCGGTATGCATACTTGGGCTTGCAACGCAGTTGGCTCCCCAGGTATTCATCATGATTTTGCGGAAGGGCTTCTGGTCAAAGCTGATACGCACCATAAAGACCTTGCAGTCGATGCCGACAAGCTTACAGCTCATGGCAAGTGCGCTTCCCCACTGGCCGGCACCGGTTTCAGTAATGAGATGCTTAATGCCGAACTCCTTATTGTACCATGCCTGGGGTACGGCTGAATTAGGTTTGTGACTTCCGGCTGGCGAAACACCTTCATTTTTGTAGAAGATTTTTGCCGGAGTCTGTAATGCAGCCTCAAGTCGGTGGGCCCGGTAGAGTGGAGAGGGACGCCAGAGTTTGAGGATAGCTTGCACCCCCTGCGGGATATCGATCCAGCGCTCGGTGCTCATCTCCTGCTCAATAAGGTTCATCGGAAAAACCTTTGCAAG
>CAILXB010000225.1 GCA_903838025.1 uncultured Chlorobiaceae bacterium | reverse complement strand
TCGACCGGAAAATTACCGACACCGATAATCTCATGTTTTCACAGGGTACGGTTTTTGCGACCTTTGCCGATGTTTCAATCACCTGCCCCGACGATTTCCAGAAGGGCACCGGCACGGCAAACGGCGGCAGCGTCATGAGTCTGGTGCTTGCTCCGGCGCACCAACTGATGGATATGCCCAATGAGGTGATTCTTGAGCTTGTGATGAAAGATATTCACAACCGTTTCCCAAAATCACGAGAGGCAAAACTGCTCAAATCGACCATTGTTAAAATACCCCAGTCAGTCTACAAAGCGGTACCGGATGTCGATAAGTTCCGCCCCGACCAGATAAGCCCTGTCAAAAACTTTTTTCTTGCTGGCGACTACACCGACCAGCACTATCTGGCCTCGATGGAGGGAGCTGCACTAAGCGGCAAGCTTGTTGCCGAAAAGCTCCTCAGCAGGTTTGGCAACTGAACGAATTACCAAAAACGACGTTAAAACCCTTAACGCTCCATTTGCCAAAATCCTGTTATGCAAAAGAGAGAATCGCAACAACGTCTAAGCGCAGAGGCCCAGGTAAAAGTACTTGAAGGGAGAAACTGCGGCATTCTGCCCTTCAGCAAAAAAGTTAACGAGAGTGGAGCCCCTCCCCTTTTTGCAACAGGTATCACTATCCTGCAGATTAACATCGGCTACACCTGCAATCTTCTCTGTCGTCACTGTCATGTCTATGCCGGACCGGAACGCAAAGAGATGATGAGTCGCGAAACAATGCTGGAGTGCATTCAGACCCTCAAAGGAAGCTGTATAACAACCGTCGACATTACCGGTGGAGCGCCGGAAATGCACCCGGAACTCTGCTGGTTCATTGAACGAATAAGAGCTGAAGCACCTGACATAAAAGTTCTTGTACGTTCAAACCTCACCCTGTTGACAGGAAACGAAAAGTACCGCGATTTGCCGGAATTTTTCAAGGTGCATCGGGTTACTCTTATTGCCTCACTTCCCTGCTACGTCAAAGCAGATGTTGACAATGTACGGGGAGCGGGTGTTTTTGACCGATCCATCACAACACTGCAACTGCTCAACAGCCTCGGCTATGGTAAAGAGAAGGGTACTCTGGAACTCAATCTTGTCTTCAACCCCGAAGGCCCCTCTCTTCCGGGTGGGCAGCAGCAACTGGAGCAGGAGTACCGAAAACGACTGCTCGGAGAGTATGGCATTCTCTTCAACCATCTCTATACCATCACCAATATGCCGATCAGCCGTTTTCTCAACGACCTGCTTGAAAACGGCCACTACTCGGACTATATGACGCTTCTGGCTGACAACTTCAATCCTCTCGCCCTGCAAAACCTGATGTGCAAAACAACCCTTTCCGTAGGCTGGGATGGCACACTCTACGACTGTGATTTCAACCAGATGCTGCAGTTGCCGTTAGCCAAGCCTGCAGTGCAGCATATCAGCGCCTTCAACGAGGATGCGCTTCGCAACCGGCGCATAACCGTCGGCCAGCACTGCTACGGATGTACGGCAGGAGCAGGTTCAAGCTGCCAGGGCTCTCTGCTGTGAACAAGCATCGCCTCCTCATTATTTTTACCAAAAACCCCGAAGTGGGGCGAGTCAAAACACGCCTGGCTCATTCGATTGGAGAAGAAAAAGCCCTTGAGGTCTACGAAACCCTCAGAAGCCATACCGCCAGGGTAAGTGAGGGAGTTGACGCAGAACGGACGATCTATTACTCTCGCTTTATCCCCCCTTCCGACCTCTTTTTTACCGAGAGATTCACTCCCCGGCTTCAGAAGGGAGATGATTTGGGAGAACGCATGTTTCATGCCATAGAGGAGGGGTTTGCAAGCGGCTTTCGCCACATTGTGCTTATCGGAACAGATTGCTACGAGCTGAGACGCGAAGTCCTCAATGAGGCATTCTCTGCCCTGGAGCAATATGATGCGGTAATCGGCCCAGCCACCGATGGAGGATTTTACCTGATAGGCCTGAACAAGCTTTTCCCTGATCTCTTTCTTGACCGGCAGTGGAGCACCCCGGAGGTTTTAAAAGAAACTGCCACAAAACTTCAGCAACACTCCATAGAGTACAAGCTGCTCACAGAACTTTCGGATATTGATACCTTTGACGATCTGAAAAAAAGCACATTATGGCCACACCAACCATAAGCATCATCATGCCGACCTGTAACGAGGAGGCCATTATTGCCCGCTCGCTTCAAGCCCTCCTTGCCATCACCGCAAAATCAGAGGGAATTGAAATCATTGTCAGTGATGCAAGTAGTGACGGCACTCCCGATATCCTCTCCAGCTTTCCGGTAAGCGTCTGCCACAGTGCAAAGGGACGCGCTATACAGATGAACTGCGGTGCCCGTCTGGCAGTGGGCGATATCCTCTATTTTCTCCATGCCGACAGCCTGCCACCCAAAACCTTTATCGAAGATATCCGTTCGGCTGCGACTGCCAGAAAAAAAGCAGGGTGCTTCAGAATGAGTTTTGATGACACCCATCCGCTCATGAGCCTGTTTGGATGGTTCACACAGTTTCCGCTGCTGATCTGCCGGGGAGGAGATCAATCACTTTTTATCGACAAAGCACTCTTTGGCAGCATTGAAGGGTTCGACGAAAGCCTGCTCATCATGGAAGATTATGATATCATCACCCGCATTGAGCAACGCGAACAGTTCCATATTCTCGAAACAGAGGTCACGACATCAGCCCGAAAGTATCATCGTAACGGCATCATCCCCCTCCAGATGAGCTTCGGAACAATACATCTTATGTATGCCCTCGGATTTGATCAGGAGGCTCTTGCCGGATTCTACAGGGAACATATTGCATGAGGGGAAAGGGGAACCCCCCTGCCCCTCATGGACCAATGGTGATGTTTAGGCTGCAAGCTCAGTGAAGTCCACTGTTGCTACGCCTGTCAATGCGACCGGTTCAACGGTATCAACCAATCCCACTGCATACTGCTTTCCCACGTAACTGCTGTAAATGCTTACCCCAGGAGCGACGACAAAATCGTAAGGAACGAGAGTCTCTGCGTCGTTGCTGAAAGCAGCAGCAACAACATTAGTACTGTCGACTGCGCCTACCGCTATGCCTCCTGCGGTTTTTGCGAGTACAGCAGGATAGATCGGCGATGCCATTGCCAGCAATATCGAGTGTATTGGTCCAGATGTTTTGACTGAGATCGCTATGCTGATAATCGACGCCAGTATCAATAACGGCCACAACAATTCCCTTGCCGGTAATCGGAGATCTTTTCAGCATGGGCGTAAGTACTTTTGTGGTAAAAAGGACAAAAAATTATATTATTTGCCTATTTCGACCCCAAGGTGCCGCGTTTGGTTCCCTTCGGCGCACCTTTTAGTTCTCTTACAGCAACGACCATCGTGGAGCTCAAGTTTATAGCGGCCATTTGAGTCGCCTCTTAGGTTCAAAAGTTTCAAAAAGGCAAAACATTTCATACATCAAAAAAACTACTTTCCAGCTTTCTTTACTTATATTACCTTTCATGAACTTTGTTACTGATATGTAAGGGTTTCTTTTGCGGATGCAATCGCAGTAATGCTGAAATCCTGTAGATCTTTTGTCGAACCCGCAGTGTTTTTTATTCATAAGAGCGATTTTAAAGCTTTACAAAAGAATACTTTAAACAGATTTCCTGCACGAGGTTTTTCATAAGTTCTTATACTCCAGAAATTATACATTACTTACTTACCCTTAAATCCACCCAATAATTATGGCAACAGAAGAGAACAACAAACCGGCAGGTGCGCTTGTACCGGGCGCAAAGCAAGATCAGGACGCAACTGTCGGCAATGGCGATATCGCCCACATGATCGAAAGTGTAGGCTCCCTGATTGATTCAACCATTGAATCGGTACAGGGCATGATAAGCTCGGTAAGTTCCGCAACCAGTCAAATTATTGACGGGGTTTCATCAACCATCAACTCCGATTCAGTACAGGGGATGATAAGCTCGGTCAGCACCGCAACCGGTCAACTGATTGACGGAGTTACCTCGACCATCAACTCCGAGCCGGTTCAGGGTATTCTCAATAACGTCACCTCCGTCTCAGGCCAGTTGATTGATGGTGTCACCGCCACCTTCAGCTCACAGAGTCTTGGCAAGTTATGGGACGGCCTGATCGAAAACCTCAACAACACTGTCAGTTCAAACCAGGTGCAGAACCTTTTCGACAATGTCAGTTCTGGACTGAGTCAGTTGATGAACAATGTTTTTGCTGCGCCAGGCATGCCAACAGGCAGAGAAAACCGTCCCAAAAAAGATGTGACGGAGATTCGCTATACACCCAAGGAGATCGTCATGGAAATAAAAGCTCCTGCTCCCGTTCAGGCAGGAAAGCCCTGACACTCATACCGATACAAGGGCAGGCATCAGCGAAACAGTTTCATTGATGCTTGCCTTTTTTCACTTTTACCCTGTGCCGGTATGTCCAAATCCCCCGTCACCCCGCACGGTTAAGCCAAGCTCTTTGACCTCTTCAAAACAAACCCTCTCTACCTTCGCAACCACCATCTGCGCAATGCGATCGCCATGTCGAACAATAAAGGGTTCCTTGCCATAATTAATGAGAATCACCTTCACCTCTCCGCGATAATCGGCATCAATGGTTGCCGGTGTGTTGGGCAATGAAATCAAGGAACGCAACGCAAGTCCACTCCTCGGGCGAAGCTGAGCCTCATACCCTTCAGGCAACTCAAGAGCAAAACCGGAAGGAATAAGTGCTGTGGTAAAGGGCTCGATAGTGACTGGTGCTTCAAGGCAGGCGGAAATATCCATTCCTGCGGCATGAGCAGTGGCATAAATAGGAAGTAAGGCTTGTTTGTTCAGGCGAACAATCTTTACATTGAGCATCGGTCAGCAATGGCTTGTTGAGAGAAATTGATGTGCAATGGCCAATATAAACAACAAGCTTCATTACCAGGCACCTGCCTTAAACCAACCACCCCAAAATAAACACCCATTTACCAGTTAGAGAAGAAGCCGGGGCTGGGGAGGAAAGCGGATGTGTTGAAAGAGTCCACACCTTCGGTTAACCCCGTTCGTGGAGATAGTTTTTTGCCAGGTTACCTTTGCTCTGCCGGAGTATCTTTGCCTGCTCTCCGCTGAAACGAGCTGCTCCGGCACAAACGGAATCACACTCTCATAGACCTCGCTGAAATATGACATAATTTTATTCTTTAGTTGTAAACGTGGCAAATGTCATCGGCCAGTGCCCGACAAACTGCTCAAGAGCCTTCGATCCGGCAAGCTCTTCGAGTGTCATTCGTGCAAGTGCAAGCACAACCAGTGCCCGGTCATCCTTATCAATTACCGTACCGGCTATTGAGTGCTCAATCTCTTCAAGATGTATCGCAGCCTTGTACACCAGCGTCTGAAGTATGGATAATGCACCCGCCGACAGCGGTGGTTCACCCTTGTAATTCTCAAACCGTCCACCTGCACGATATTCCGGGTAATTTTTAAGCCCCATAAACGTCAAAAACAGTACTGCCCGGTACGCACCAAATGCCGCAACGATTCCACGGTAATCGGCAAGGAGTTCGTCCAAAAGATTGTTCTGCATCGACCCTAATAGTCGTCTCGTCATGTAGTGAGTGCACTCATGCTCAAGACGAATAATCAATGATTTTTTCAGCCACTCCTCCGTATCAAGGCCCATAGACGCAGCACTTACGTTACTGTAAGGCCCATCGCTCAACAGTATCAATCTGTCACGATAAAGCTCCTTTTTCTCCTTGAAATCGAAAAACTCCAGCGTCCAATCACCCTCAGGATACAGGCGAAGCCACTCTGCTTTAGCCTGATGCACCCTGTCCCAGTTATTATAGCCCTGCACCATGCAGGCACCCATGGAGGGTGGAACATTTTTTGGTTCATTTCGACAGGTAATGGCCTGCACAAGGCTCACAAAATCGCTCCTGTCAGGAATCACAATCACTGGTATTCGGCCTGCTACAGTGGGATGCAGGAACAGTTGCATGCTCTCAGGGTGGTTCAGCGCCAATCCTGTTGCCTCTTGACAACCTGAAACATCTTCCCCCCTGAGCGTCACGGCACGGTAAGCATTGCTCTTGCTGATCCCCTTCTGCACGGGAAAAGCAAGCTGTACCATTTTTTGCTGAAGAGTATGGTAAACCCCGTTCTCTTCGGCCTCACGCACATAAGCATCCCAGACCGCTGCAAAAGGTTCGTCAATAAGCGGCAGAGAGATCTCCTGACCGAGAATAAAGTGGTCAAAACGATTGGTATTATACAAGAGTAACTCTTCAGCTTCGTTCTCTGAAGTTCCAAGGTCAAGGAGAAACCGCTTCCG
This sequence comes from uncultured Chlorobiaceae bacterium, assembly GCA_903838025.1. Taxonomy (GTDB): domain Bacteria; phylum Bacteroidota; class Chlorobiia; order Chlorobiales; family Chlorobiaceae; genus Chlorobium. The sequence continues at coordinate 3,024 of CAILXB010000225.1, read as the reverse complement.
TTGCATCAATTGTTCCATTGTCAAACCTCCATGCTGTCTGCTGGCTCGCCAGCTCATTGAAATATCCATTCAGCCATTTGACGATCAAAAATACTACTATACTAAAAGTGTTACGGTTTCTTTCATTGGCTTCATGGCCTCTGTTTGCAGCAGCAAGGTTGCTCTTCGTAATTCGTAAATTTCATGGCAATAGGGAAACAACCTTTTTCGAGCAAAGTTAAGCTCTTTTATTATTTTCTTCTTCACTTGGTGAAGCGCTCATGATATCGCCTTTAATGATAACCTTTGAAACCAGAAAGTTTTTTCAGGGTTTAATGGCGGAGCAACTTTAAATTTATCCCGGCAATCGCTGCGGCCTCTTCAGCACTCATTCCCTTCGCTACCAATCTTTCAGCAACTTCAAGTTTTCCTTGTTCAATTCCTATCTCTATCCCCTCTTCCTTGCCTTCAATCCGCCCCTCTTCCTTGCCTTCAATCCACCCCTCTTCCTTGCCTTCAATCCGCCCAAGGCCATAGTTTGACTCTACCAGACTGGCCTGATAGCGCAGATCATCCTGGTAACGGGCATAAGCCAATTGCTCTTTTTCCGACAAACTCATGAGAGAAAAAGACTTTTTTGCTTTCTGAATCCCTTTTGCCTTGAACTCATCCTTGATCTCTTCGTTTTTGAGGAAATAGATCCACTCGTCAAGCGATGTGGTTGCAATACGGTTAAAGTTGTTAATCCTGATCAGGTAGTATTCAGGGTAAATATTGTTTATCTGAATCTTGCCGTATTGCTTCTGCTGCCGAACATCAAGTTCCAGTTTGTCATGGTCATGGATTCCCGTGAAGGTTGTGGTGCCGTGATAGATATAGTCACTGCCGTGGCCAAAATCAAAGTAAAGGATGTTGACCGAGATCACTTTTACCAGGGTTGCGTATGCCTTGCCCTCTTTCTGATGCTCGGTAATGACTCGTGATGTGCCATAGAGCATCCTTTGCAAGTAATCGAGCTCCCGGTCAAACTGCACTTCGATAATAATAAACTCGCTTTTGCTGTTTTTCACCTTGAGATCAACACGGTTAGATTTGTCGCGCCTGCTCTCTTTGTTACTTTCGCTTTCAAGAATTTCAAGGATAAAGATGTCTTCGCCCAACAACTCACTCAAAAAACCTTCAAGGATTTCAAAGTTGGCTTTGCTGCGCAGCAGGCGTTTCATTGCCCAGTCAAAAGTGATCAGTTTTCGGGATGAAGGGGTGCTCATGGTATTCTTGAAATAATTTGTTTTTACCCAGAATGCAAGCGTAGTATATTAGAAAAAAAATTCGTGTACAAACGATTTGTCAGACACCGTGACTGCAAAGTAAAAAGAGACTCCCCTGTCAATCATTCGTATCACTTTTTACAACTGAGCTATACGGCCACCTTCCGGTACCGGTTCACCGCCAGCGTCACCATCACAGCGGCATAGCCGACCAGCCAGAGCACCTGCACCCGGATCTCCATCAAACCGGACCCTTTAAGCATGACGCGGCGCATGATATCGACGAAGTGGCGGACGGGGTTGATCAGGGTCATGGTCTGGGCCCAGTGGGGCATACTTTCGATGGCGGTGAAGAGGCCGCTCATCAGGGTGAAGATGACCATGAAGAACCAGGCGACGAACATCGCCTGCTGCTGGGTTTCGGTGACGGTGGAAATGAGAAGACCCATGCCGAGCACGACGAGCATGTAGATGGCTGATACGAAGTAAATCAGCCAATAGCTCCCGAGCATAGGAACATGAAAAAGGAGGTGGGCAATCAAGAGACCAATGCTCATTTCGGCAAGGCCGATAATCCAGAAGGGAAGCAGCTTGCCGGTGATGAACTGGTAGCGCTTGATAGGGGTGACGTTGATCTGGTCGATGGTGCCAATCTCCCGCTCCCTCACTACGTTCATGCCGGAGAGAAAGAGGCCGATAAGGGTAACGAGAATGACAAGGATGCCCGGCACCATGTAGTGGGTGTAGTTGAGCTCGGGATTGTACCAACCTGCGGAGACAAGGGCAATCTCCGGCTTTGCCTCAAGGGTTACCGTGCCCGACGATTTTGGCAACTCTTCGCGGTTGAAGCTGCCGATAATCTCGCTGGCGTAGGCCTGGATCACGCCTGCAGAAAAGCCATCTTCGGCGTTGATTATCAACTGTACGCTGGCATGACCGGTTGTGGTGAGGTCACGCTCAAAGTTGTGCGGAATAACGAGCACAAGGTCGGCGTTTCGGCTGAGCAGCTCCCCGATACCCTCCCTGTCAGAAAAAGAGCTGCCCGTCAAGCGGAAATATCCGGCGGCGGTGAAACGCTCCGTCAGCCTCTCCGAAAGGGTTGTGCGATCCCTGTCCTGCAGGTGCATCGGCACCTGTTTAATGTCGAAGGTTGCCGCGTTGGAGAGAATCACCAGTTGGATAAAGGGCATGACAATGATGATTGGCAGCATCCCCCGGTTGCGGAAGATTTGCAGAAACTCTTTTTGAACCAGAAACCATATTGTACGCATCGCCTTGTTCCCTGTTGATTATCCGTAAGCCTCAATGCATCGTCAGTGCCGGTGAGCTGAGAGGCCCACTATTGAAGCCTGGTCTTGAACTTTTTAACACTGGCGACCAGCAACACCGTCGCCATCACAGCAAGGATGAGTGTCTCTTTCCAGATATAACCGAAGCTCGTTCCCTTCAGCATAATCCCACGCACAATGATAAGATACCATTTTGCCGGAATGAGGTTGCTGATGAGGCGTAGCGGCAGCGGCATACTCGCCACAGGGAAAATGAAGCCCGAAAGCAGGATGGTCGGCAGAAGCAGCCCGGCGAGAGAGATCATCATGGCAACCTGCTGCGAGTCGGTGATGGTGGAGATGAAGATGCCAAGCGAGAGCGCCGTCACAATAAAGAGGAGCGATTCGACCATGAGCAAGGTCACACTTCCCCTGCAAGGCACGCCAAAAACAAAGGAGGCAAGCGCCACCACCGTCACCACATTGATAAAGGAGAGCAGAAAGTAGGG
>CAILXB010000224.1 GCA_903838025.1 uncultured Chlorobiaceae bacterium | reverse complement strand
GTTGTGCACGGCCATCAGCAACTGGCTCTGTTCAACGGTTATTATCAAGAAACCTGTTATCAACCACTGCATGTTTATGAAGGGTTTTCTGGCAAACTGATCACCGCAATACTGCGGCCCGGCAAGCGCCCTGGAGGTAAGGAGATCGTTTCCTACCTGAAACGGATTGTGGAACGTCTTCGCCAACAGTGGCCAGATACGATAATTGTTTATCGTGGTGACAGCCATTATTCAGCGCCAGAAGTCTTTGCGTTCATTGACCAACAAAATGATTGCTACAGCGTTGTCGGACTGACCGGTAACGCACTTTTGCTCAAGAATGTCGAAACCCTGATCAAACACGTAAAGCAGCAGCCAGCGGGATACAAACGCTATCACTCTTTTATGTACAAGGCCGAAAGCTGGAGCACACCACGCAAAGTTGTTGCAAAGGTAGAGATGACCGACATTGGAAAGTTGAACGTCCGTTTTATCAGCACTGAGATGCTGGAAGCAAAGGCAAAAGCACTCTACGAAGAGATCTACTGTGCTCGAGGAAATGATGAGTTATACATCAAAGATCACAAGACTTACACGAAAAGCGACCGTACCTCGTGTCACCGTTTTCTGGCCAATCAGTTTCGACTGTTTTTGCATTCAGCGGCTTATGTGTTGTTACACAGTTTCCGATCCAACATGCTCAAGGGAACCAGCATGGCTACGGCGACCTTTGACACTATTGGCTTGAAACTCTTGAAAATAGGAGCAAGAATCATCGAGCGAAAAACAAAAATCAGTGTGCATTTGCCCACGGCATACCCTCACCAGTGGATTCTCTCAAAATGTCTGGCAATCTTTGAACATTTGCGTCGTCAGCCTTGGCCTCCACCAGCTATGTCGTAAGGCGACAATTGGCAACAAAATGAACACTCATATATTTTACACCAGCGCAGCAAGACTCACTTGCCACATGGGACTGGTACGGACACTGTGTAACATAGCCTGCTTTTTCAGACCATTCAGTGCTGTTTTTAGATGGTTATAAACTCCTGCAAGTGAGTTCATTTGAGATGACGACATTATTTACCTGACCACAGCAATGAGAAGTTCCGTTTTTTACTTCAAATTCCGATTTTTGTGGCTATCATGAATTAATCAGGTTACACTGGGTGTTAAATAGTCAATTATGAAGAAGAATGAGCCATCCCGGTCCTTGAAAACAAAAAAGCATGAAGGAGTACCCCTGAAAGCAGCGGAGAATTTTTTTCCTGTTATTGGTATCGGCGCTTCTGCCGGAGGGCTGGAGGCGCTGGAGATTTTTCTTAAAAATGTTCCCGACCCGTGCGGTGTCGCCTTCGTGATTGTTCAGCATCTTGACCCGACACACAAGGGTATGATGGTGGGGTTGCTTCAGCGGGTTACCACCATACCGGTCGTCGAGGTAAGTGATCGCCTGATAATTGAGCCGGACCATGTCTATGTCATTCCGCCAAACAAGGACATGTTACTGCTCCACGGAATCTTGCATTTGCTTGATCCTGTAGAGCCAAGGGGGTTGCGTCTCCCCATTGATTTATTTTTCCGCTCGCTTGCTGATGACCTGCAACATCGAAGTGTCGGTGTTATTCTTTCTGGCATGGGTTCAGACGGAAGCCATGG
>CAILXB010000223.1 GCA_903838025.1 uncultured Chlorobiaceae bacterium | reverse complement strand
CCGAACTCGAAGCAGTCTACAAGCGCTTTGTTGAGGTTGCCGATAAAAAGAAAGAGGTCTATGACGACGACCTGAGAGTGCTGATGGGCGATGAGCGGAACAAGCCGAAGAGTGCCTACGAACTCGACTACCTTCATATCAACAGCGGGACGGCCTCAATTCCCACCGCAACCATCAGAATCCGGCACAAGGAGCAGATTTTTGAAGAGTCGGCAACTGGCGACGGCCCGGTGGATGCATGCTTCAGGGCCATTGAGCGTGCCCTTGGCCTCGAATCGATGGTCACCTCCTACTCCGTGCGTTCCAACACTGCCGGTCGCCAGGCTCTCGGAGAGGCACTGGTACGCATCAAAGACAAAAACATCTTTTTTAACGGAAGAGGAGTCTCGACCGATATTATAGAGGCGAGCGCCAAAGCCTATCTTCAGGCTCTCGGCCAGCGCCAGTACCATTTTGACAATATTACTACCGAAACTGAAACAGAAACCATAGAAAGCGGGGTTTAAGAATACCATGGCACAAACAATAACCCAGAAAATCCTTTCAAAAGCGGCAAACAGAAAATTTGTCGATGCGGGCGAAAGCGTCTGGCTGAATGTCGATATCCTCCTCACCCACGATGTCTGCGGTCCGCCAACCTTCGATATTTTCAAGCAGGAGTTTGGCCCCGACGCAAAAGTCTGGGATCCGGCAAAAGTGGTCGTTTTACCTGATCACTATATTTTTACAGCCAACGAGCACGCCCACCGCAACATTGATCTGCTGCGCCAGTTTGCCAAAGAGCAGGGGCTTCAGCATTACTACGATGTCGGCACCGACCGCTACAAGGGAGTCTGCCATGTAGCCCTGGCTGAAGAGGGGTTCAATCTTCCCGGCACTGTGCTCTTCGGAACCGACTCGCACACCTGTACCTCGGGAGCCTTCGGCATGTTCGGCACAGGTATCGGTAACACCGATGCAGCCTTCATTCTCGGCACCGGCAAACTCTGGGAAAAAGTCCCGGAATCAATACTCTTCACCTTTGAGGGCAAGATGCCTGCATACCTTACGGCAAAAGACCTCATTCTGCACATTCTTGGCGATATCACCACCGACGGCGCAACCTACCGCGCCATGGAATTTGACGGCGAAGCCATCTTCTCACTCCCCATGGAGGAGAGAATGACCTTGACCAACATGGCCATCGAAGCGGGCGGGATGAACGGTATTATCGCCGCCGACGACATTGCCGAGCGCTATGTGAAGGCAAGAAGCCAAAAACCCTACGAGCTTTTCCAGAGCGATCCGGACGCCCGCTATCACAGCAAGTATCGCTACAACGTTGCTGAGCTGGAGCCTGTTGTTGCCCAGCCGCACAGCCCCGATAACCGCGCAACAGTAAGAAGCGTTCAGGGCACAAAGATCACCAAATCCTATATCGGCTCTTGCACCGGCGGCAAGCTGACCGATTTTGTAATGGCTGCAAAAATCCTGAAAGGACAGAGGGTTTCGGTAACCACCAACATTGTACCGGCCACGGTTAAAGTTGCCCGTGACCTCGAAACTGAACTCTACGACGGTCAGAGCCTGAAGAAGATTTTTGAAGATGCGGGATGCACCATTGCACTCCCCTCTTGCGCCGCCTGTCTTGGTG
>CAILXB010000222.1 GCA_903838025.1 uncultured Chlorobiaceae bacterium | reverse complement strand
TTTTGGCATGGTGCCGTTTTTGTGTGTATTGGATTTTTGGTCGATTGTAGGGGCGTATTGCAATACGCCCCTACGGATGCCGATGCGTTTTGTGATGATGAATTCATGATATTTTATACTGCCTCCCGCACATCAATCTTTCCTGTTACCGCTGCGCTGATGAGGGCCGTGCGGTACTCCTTGAGTCGTTCTATGGCTGTCTGAACCTTCGCCGAAAGTGTGTCAATTTTCGCGGTCTCGCGGTCGAGAAATGCTGCAATGGCTTGCTGTTCGGAGAGTGGTGGAATGATGAATGGGAAATTTGAAATCATTGGGCGTCGTAGAGAATCAACTGTTGATTTGGCTCCACCTTCAAGAGCCACTCTCCAAAAGTTTTCTTTAAAGAATAGAAAGAAAAATTTCCCAGCTACTTTTTTGAAATTGCTAAACATGTATACACGTTGGTGAAAATCAAATTTACCATGGACATAATGGAATACTTTACCCACACCAACTCCATCACCAGCAGTCAACACAGCTTCGCAATTCTTCGTATATGAATTAATCCTTTCAACAGTCTGAGACCTAACAAAAAATGGATATTCACCGTTATCTTCAGCATCAACGGTATCCTTATCACCTGTTTCTATTCTGCAAAGATACCTCAGAGCTTTCACCTCCCAATGCTCCGGTACATCTCCCAGCCATTCAACACCGGAGGGTTTCAGCTTGACCGATGGGTTCAGCCCCTTGGTGACGGTGCGGGAAATGAGGGCAGTGCGCTGTTCGGCCAGCAGGGAAAGCAGGTTCTTCTTCTTGGCGATAAGTCCGTCAATGCGTCTGGTCTCTCGGTCGAGAAATGCGGAAATAGCTCGCTGTTCTGAGAGTGGAGGGAGAGAAATTGCATAACTCAAGATGGTTTGTTGTGTCATCGTAGGAATTGTGCTTCCAGTATTGCTCAGACTTATCTGGTCTTGAATATATGGGGAGCTAACATAGAAAAAGAAAAATCGACTATTGCAGCTAATATTTTTAAATACTGCAATTTGAGGATTAAGGGTGATTGGATGATCGACATCTCGAACAAATGATACTTTCCCAAATGTTGATCCTGTTTTTACTATCACAACATCATTTCTTTTTATCATTATTTCTGGAGACTCATAGTATTTTTCCCAGCTTATATAAGTACATTTTTCCAAGTTCAATTCACCTTCTTTCATATTACCTGGGCTCAGAGTAATAGCGCCCTTTCCCTCATCGACTAAATCGTCAGTAGTATAGCCACGAAAACCAATTCGTCCGAAAAGATTTGTCACATGCTTTAGCTTTTTCACCTCCCAATGCTCAGGCACATCGCCCAGCCATTCAACGCCGGAGGGCTTGTAGGCGGGATAAGGTTTACTGTTCACGGTATATCCTCCGGTTTTGCTTTGGCATCAATTTCCTTGATTACCCGGTCAAAATCGCTTTCAAATAAACGATGGGTCGCCCATTGACGGAACTGGGTTGCCCGTATTGAATTGACCCGGTAACCCACCGAAATAATGGCATCCAGATTGTAAAAATCCACATCACGGGTAACTTCCCGAACTCCTTCTTGCTGAACTCTTCGAAATTTTCGAAGAGTTGCCTCAAGCTGGATTTCTCCGCTTTCAACGACCTCTTTCAAGTGGTAATTGATCGTATTGACAGCGACATCAAAAAGGGTTGCCATCAGCTTTTGCGAAAGCCAGATGGTTTCATTGGCATACCGCGCTTCAATACTCTGCTCGCCGCTCTGGGCTGTGAACATGAGAAATTCAGCGGTGCTGTTGCGGATCAATGCTCTTTTTCCACTCATTGCAATCCCTCCGCACTACCAGTAATCTCCGCAAGCATCGCCACAATCTCCGTTTCGAGCACTTTAACATCGGCGGCAATGGCTTCA
>CAILXB010000221.1 GCA_903838025.1 uncultured Chlorobiaceae bacterium | reverse complement strand
GTAACCCCCCGCATGAACTCGGTTTTACCTGCACCACGCTCACCGCAGAGCGAGACCATGTCGCCAGGCTGAAGGGTTGCGGCAAACTGCCGGGCGTACTGGCAGCTCTCTTCAGCAGAGCACGAGAGAAACTCTTCGGTCATGATGGGCTCAGTCAAGCGGATTAAAGAGCATACCAGTCATCAGTTTCGGGTAGAAGAAAGTCGATTTCTGCGGCATCACCTCGCCCGTCTCCGATACAGCGAGCACCTGCTCAACGGTCGTCGGCTTAACCACAAATCCAACCTGCACCTTGCCGGAATCAACCGCCTCAAAAACTTCACGATCATCATGAACATAGAGTAAATTACTCTGTTTCGCCATCGCATCCTGTGAAATGCCGAGGAGACGACCAAGCACGAGATCGTGCAGAAGCACCAAACCAAGGCGCTGCAGAGCCTCCGGACGGGCCGCATCAAGCAGTGGTTTTGGATCGGTTTTCAGGCTTATGCCGAGAATCATGCCCGGAGCAACCACTCCATAAGCATAGTTCGAGGCTTCACCATCAAGAAATGCCTTGAGGGACGCTCTGTTTGGCAACTCCGTCACGGTAAAAAACTCTTCAAGCCGCGATTTCAGCAACGCAGCATCAAACCCTTCGAGGCTGTGTACGAGGCGATGAATCGGAAAAATAAGCAACCCCTCGTCATGAATGTTGGCCAGATAGGTCAGAATAAAATTATAGGGTTCATTGCCGGTATGGGATGGGTTCGCCGCCGCACGCTCGTTGCGATAGTTGACACCGGTATCATAGCGGTGATGACCATCGGCGATATAGACGGCCCGCTCCTGCAGTGACTGCTGGAACTGCCCGACAAGTTCTGGATCCGTTATCCTCCACATCCGGTTGCTCACTCCCTGAAAGAGGGCATCAACAATCGGCTCATGGCTCTCGGCAAAGGCTTTCATCAAGCGATCAGCAACTTTTGTTGCATCGGCATAGAGGCCAAAAATGCCGCTGATGTTGGTTTTTGTTTTTCTGAAGAGGTTCAGGCGATCAGCCTTGGGACCTGAAAGGGTTTTTTCATGAGGCAGCACCTTTTTTTCCGAAAAATCGTGCAGGCGCATGGCCGCGAAAAATCCGCACCGGGTATGCGAAACTCCCTCGGTATCCTCAAAAATCTGGAAATAGGGGTAGATGGCCGGAACGGGATCGCTCAAAAGTTCACCGTTCTGCAGCCACTCGGCAAGACGCTCTGCGGCCGCGCTATAGGGATCGGCCTCCAGAGGAAGCTCAAGGCGTATTGCATTAAAGGGTGAACTGCCGTAGAGCTGCTGCTGAAAGGCTGGAGAGATGACATCGTAAGGAGGACAAATCAGATCTGAAGCGTTTTTCAGCAGTTCGGGACTATAGAGCGTCCCTTTAAATGGAATAATTTCAGGCATGAGAGGTAACGATTAAAGTTAAAGTATCAGAGATAGAACCCGACTCTCCGGGCTATCCAGAAGTCGTCATGGCCATATTTTTGCCTTGATGCTCATCAGCAAAGAGGCCATGTAAATAAATTCAGAAGCTACATCAAGATTCAGGCTTCCCGCATCGCGGATATAACCGATAAAATCGGAAGTAATTTTCGAGATAGGAATATTATGAATATCGAGCTCGTCGCGCCTGATAAAAAAAAGGAGCAAATCAAGCGGCCCTTCAAATTCTTCAAGGCTGATCCTGAACATTACCGGGAGACTGAGTTGACAAGAGTGACAGAAGCAAGATAGAAAAAGCAGGCGAAAAGATGCAAATAAAGGTAATACATGCCATCACAACGCAACACATAAAAAATGAACTTCAAAGTCACGAAAACTATTAGTATTTAGAGCGTGGCAAAAGAAAGTGCCGCACTTCTGTTTTATCTTTTAGACACTGGCAGTATCATACATGATGAGAAGGATTTATTGCTATATCACCGTTTTCACCGCAACTCTTCTGCTTTTTGGCAACATGGCCTTGGCGGAATCGGCCAACAGCTTATTTAACCGTGGATTTGAGAGGCACCTGCGAGGTGATTTAACTGGCGCAGTGAAATTGTATTCAAAAGCCATTGAGGACGACGAAGCATTTGCCATGGCTTACCAGATGCGGGGGATCGCACAGCAGCAGTTGAAAAAATATCCTCAAGCCATCAACGACTTTTCAATGGTCATAACGTTCGGCGAGCCCCTTTTCAAGTGCACTGGCTACTATAACCGGGGCATCGTGAAAAACATAACTGGAGATTTTGCTGGAGCCATTCCCGATTTTTCAGAAGCAATAGCGCTCGACAACAGAATGGCTACCGCCTTTTTTCATAGAGCCATAGCAAAAAGCAAAACCGGTGATCTTTTCGGCCGCATGGAAGACTTTCGCGAGGCAGCAAGGCTTGGTGATGTCAATGCCACTGCGTGGCTGAACACCTATTACCCCGGGTGGCGAGAGCTTCCGGCCACTACTGCTGCGTTCTAACCCAAAAAAAGGCAGACCCAACAACAATGTGGGACTGCCTTTTTTTTGTCAAGAGGTTGGTTTGTTATATCGCCTTTCCGCCGCGCTCTCTTGTTCTTATGCGAATACACTCCTCAAGTGCGGTGATAAAAATCTTCCCGTCTCCGATTTCGCCACCACTATGACTGGCCGCATCAATGATGGTATCGACCGTAATATCAACAAACTCATTATTGACAGCAATATCGAGCCTGATTTTTGGAATCAGGTTGGGTGCTATTTTCTGTCCCCTGTAGAGTTCTATATCCTCCTGACGGCCGTGGCCGGTTACACGACTGACGGTAATTCTTGTAATATCTGCCTGAATCAGTGCCTCGCGCACATGATCAAGCCTGTCCGGCTGAATGATTGCTGTTATCAGTTTCATTACGACATGTTAGTTAAGGTTGATAAGACCATATCCATGCTCACCATGCATGCTGTGATCGAGACCCGACATTTCATCATCTTCGTTGATACGCAGGCCAATGGTTTTTTCAACCAGAAACAGCAGAATAAACGAGACAACGCCTGCATAGAGAATGGTAACGCCAACCGCCGTAGCCTGAACACCAAGTTGCTGCCAGAGCGTCCAGCTACCCCCCACTTTTGCGGCAGCTTCGGCCATCCATGCCTGACGGATAAAAAAGACCAACGAAAGAGCACCGACAATACCACCCACACCATGAACCCCAAAGGCATCAAGACTATCGTCATAACCAAGCTTACTCTTGATAAGAATTGCACCGTAGCAAAAAACTGCGGCAAGAACACCGAGAGCAAATGCGCCTGAAGGCTGAACAACGCCAGCAGCAGGAGTGATGGCCACAAGACCGGCAAGTATTCCCGATGCGATACCAAGACTGGTTGCCTTGCCATGCTGAAAAATTTCAATAATCATCCACGTAAACGCCCCGGCGGCAGCAGCAACCTGGGTAACCGTAAGTGCTCTGGCTGTTGCAAGGTTGCTGGCAATGGCACTTCCGGCATTGAAGCCGAACCATCCTACCCATAACAAGCCTGCTCCGATAAGGGTCATCACCAGATTGTTCGGATGCATAACATTGTTGGGATAACCACGCCTTTTACCAAGATAGAGTGCTGCAACAAGGGCTGTAACACCTGACGAGATATGAACAACGGTACCACCGGCAAAATCAATGGCACCCATTGCTCCAAGGTTGAAAAGGAAGCCGTCTGCAGCCCATACCCAGTGACAGATTGGGCTGTAGACCAAAATACTCCAGAGAGCAATGAAAACGGCATACCCTTTGAAATTGACCCGTTCAGCAAAAGCGCCAGCAATAAGCGCCGGGGTAATTATGGCAAATTTACCCTGGAACATGGCAAAAACGTATTCAGGAATATGCGTAGGCATGATGGTTTCATCAATACCCTGCAACATGAAATACCTGCTGTCCCACCCGACAAAACCACCCAAGATGCTTGGTCCAAAGCTTAACGAATAGCCAACCATCGGCCAGAGCACACCGATAATTACCATGGCAGCAAAACTGTGCATCATGGTACCAATCACATTCTTTGTCCTGACAAGTCCACCATAAAACATGGCAAGCCCGGGGACCATGAGCAGAACCAGCGCTGTTGAAGTCAGCATCCACGACGTTGTACCGGTATCGGTAACCACAGCATCAGCAGCATGAGCTGTCCCCTGAAACAACAGGGCAGCCAGCAAAAACAGCGGTATTGTTAACACCTTTTTTCTCATAACACTATCAAATGAAAATTGGCAAAACCTTAATAATTAATAGTAATGACATATATGTAGTTATTTTTTTAACTAAAACCAAAATTCAATCACACTTTGTTACGCACCGGTAGTTTTTTCGCTGGTATAACGCAAAAAAGCCAGGGAGCTTGTTTATGCTCCCTGGCTTCTCGTTACCTTCAAAAAAAATGCTGCAGCTCTTACTGCCTGACAAGAAAAACGCCAAGATCCTCAAAAAGTGCCTGTAAATCCTCTTCATGCTGCACCTCATCCTGAAGAATCTGTACCGCAAGATTATAGGTTACCGGATCTTTCATTCCAATCTCCTCAATGATACTGTTATAGACATTGATCGCACACTGCTCACCGGCAATGTTCTGCTCGAGTATCTTTTTCACAAAAGGATCATCGGGAGCGGCATAACCGCAATTCGACAACGAAAACCACTCAAGGGGAGAGGTAACTGGTCGTCCCCCAAGCTGAATAATCCGTGCCGTCACCATATCGGCATGACGAAGCTCGTCGGCGGCATGTTGCAGAAGCTCCGCAATCACCGCATCTTTCATCGGCCCCTGAACCACCTTTGCTCCAAGCCAGTACTGATAATAGGCAAGCCACTCATCAGCAAACGCCTTGTTGAGCAATTCGAGCACGCGGGGAAGATGCTCTCCAACAATTTCACGACCTTTTGTACCCATTGCAGACTCCTGTTTAATTGTTGATACAACAGTTTACTTCCTCTCAGCAATCAGCTCTGCAAGAGCATCAGAGAGAATGGGATAACGGAACACAAAACCTTGCTGCTGCAAAAATGCGGGCTTCACCCTCTGCCCTTTCACAGCATACTCACCCCCTTCACCCAGCAAAAGCTGAACCACAAACTCTGGCACCGGCAAAAGGGATGGACGACCAAGAACCGCTCCAAGCACATTGGCAAACTCTTTCATGGAGACAGGCTGAGGAGTCACCAGATTGATCGCTCCTCGGTAAGCCGCATTATCGAGTGCTTCGATAATGCAGGCAATCTCGTCATCGACATGAATCCAGGAGATGCACTGACGGCCTGAGCCAATCGGCCCGCCAAGCAAAAAACGGAAGGGTGTGATCATTTTCTGCAACATCCCGCCTCTTGTCGACAACACAATACCCGTCCTCAATAAAACAAGACGAACACCAAACTTTTCTGAAGCAAGAGCCTCCCTTTCCCAATCAAAACAGATTTTTGCAAGAAAATCGCTCCCCGCCTTGCCCGACTCGGCCAATTCAGGAGTGTCGCTGCAACTGGAAAAAGAGCCGTAGTAACCAATCGCAGATGAAGAGATAAATACCCCCGGCTTTTGCTGCGCATCGGCAATCGCCGAAACAAGATGCCGGGTACCAAGAATTCTCGAATCATAGCACTCCGCCTTGTGAGCCTCATTCCAGCGACTTTCCAACAACGGCTTTCCTGCAAGATGAATCACCGCTTTCGCCCCGTTGACACAACCTCGCCACTCTCCGCTCTCCATTCCCGAGTCCCACTTGACATACCCGGCAGCCCCCGGAACTTTCCGGGAAGCTGACTCAGGAGAGCGAACAAAGAGGAGAACCTTTTCGCCCCGGCCAATAAGCTTCAGGGCCAGCTCTGCGCCAATAACTCCCGTTGCGCCAGTAATAACAATATGGTCATGCATACACTCTCCAAAATTGAAGTGAAGAAAATGTTACTCAACCGTCACCGATTTTGCCAGGTTTCGAGGACGGTCAACATTGCAACCCCGGAGTGTGGCAATATGATAGGCAAGGAGCTGCAAAGGAATCACCGTCAGCAAGGGTGTAATCGGCCCTGATGCCTGGGGAATATAGATAACCTCTTCGGCCAGACGACTAACCTCCGTATCACCCTCACTTGCAATGGCAATAACCCGACCCTTACGACTTCGCACCTCTTCGATGTTGCTGAGAATTTTGGAATAGGTACTGTCGTGGGTGGCAATAATAATAACGGGCATATCCTCGTCGATCAATGCAATTGGACCATGCTTCATTTCTGCGGCAGGATAGCCTTCAGCATGAATATAGGAGATCTCCTTGAGTTTCAGCGCCCCTTCAAGCGCAACCGGAAAATTATAGCCACGTCCAAGATAGAGAAAGTTTTTGGCATCCTTGAACCGCTCCGCTATCGACTGTATCTGACTGTCGAGCTGAAGAATCCGTGCCGCTTTTTCAGGAATCTCTGAAAGCTCCCTGAGATGGAGGGCAATCTCGCTTTGGGAGATGCTTTTGTCTTTGCTGAGCGAGAGGGCCAACATATAGAGCATGGTCACCTGCGCGGTAAATGCCTTGGTTGAAGCAACACCGATTTCAGGTCCAGCATGGGTATACATGCCACACTGCGTTTCGCGGGCTATTGTGGAGCCCACAACGTTACAAATACCCATCACAAGCGCCCCTTTTTCCTTTGCAGTACGAAGCGCAGCAAGAGTATCGGCCGTTTCGCCTGACTGGGAGATGACAATGACCACATCATCGGATCCGACAATAGGGTTACGGTACCTGAACTCCGAAGCATAATCAACCTCAACAGGAATACGGGCAAACTCCTCAATAAGATATTCTCCGAGCAGAGCCGCATGCCAGCTCGTTCCGCATGCACAGATTGTAATGCGCTTTGCCTGCTTCAGGCGATCAAGATAGTCGGCAATCCCGCCAAGGCATACCCGCCCCTCACCAAGTCGCACACGCCCCCGCATGACATCGTGCATAACCTCCGGCTGCTCAAAAATCTCCTTGAGCATGAAGTGTTCAAAACCACCTTTTTCTATTTTTTCAAGCGAAAAATCAAGCTCGGTAACAATCTTCTCCTGTTCAATATTCTCAATGGATTTAACACAATAGCCTTCTCGTGTCACCACGGCAAGCTCCCCGTCCGCCAAGTAGACCACCTTTTTGGTATGCTCAACAATGGGTGCTGCATCTGAGGCAATGAAGAACTCCCCCTCGCCGATACCTATCACCAAAGGACTCCCCTTGCGCGCAACAACTATCTTGTCGGGCTCCCGTGAAGAGACTACACAAAGTCCATAAGCCCCCTCAACATGACGAAGAGCTTGCCGGGTGGCCGATTCCAGATTAAGCGACGTCTCTCGACTCCATATCCAGTCAATCAGGTGTACCAACACCTCAGAATCCGTTTCACTCAAAAAGAGATAGCCCTCCGTGAGAAGCTCCTGCTTCAATGCCGAATAATTTTCAATGATACCATTATGAATAACAGCAAGATCACCAGCAGCATTCTCGTGAGGATGAGCATTGCGATCGCTTGGCTCGCCATGAGTCGCCCAACGGGTGTGACCAATTCCGGCAGTAGCCCCCTGCATTGACGCTCTCTCTACACAAGTATCTGTTTCAAGACCGCTGACACTACCCTTCTGTTTCATAACCGTAAGGACGCTGCCGTTCAGCAAAGCAATCCCCGCCGAATCATAACCCCGGTACTCAAGCCGCTTCAGCCCCTTCAACAGCAACGGTGACGCTTCCCGCCACCCGATATAACCAACAATTCCACACATGACATTACCCTTGTTAACCGCCACCAGAAAAAGTACACGGGGCACAATCCTGGCTGACAGAATAATTTATCGAACAAAATTTAACAGTTATAAAGCACGCATCATTGCATCATGAATTTTCACCGCCTCAGCAGCAACCGCCCGCTCATAATCGTCAACCGATGAAAATGAAACACCGTTGGGTGCTGCGGGGTAAATCAGTGCCCGGCTGACATTAATCAGCGCACTCTGACGATTTCCATCAACACCATAATGCACGGCATCTTCAAGCGACCCACCCTGGGCGCCCACCCCGGGAATGAGCATGAAAAGATCGGGTGCTGCACGGCGAATATCGGCAAGCAGATTGCTTTTGGTAGCACCAACAACAACTCCACCATTTTCATTGCGGCTCCATGAAGCGACCTTACCGAGCACAGAACGATAAAGCGGAGTGCCGCTCTCCATCACCTGCTCCTCAAAATCCATCGACCCCTCATTCGACGTCAGGCAGAGCACGAACAATAGCTTCTCCTTATAGGCAAAAAAAGGCTCAAGTGAGTCGAACCCCATGTACGGGGCAACCGTCAGGGCATCAAACGACCAGTGATCAAAAAAAGCTTGCGCATACATCTTGCTTGTATTACCAATATCCGCCCGCTTGGCATCAGCAATCGTCATGCAGGCATCAGGAATTGAGCTGAGCGTTTTTTCCATATCACCAAGCCCGGCAATACCCCTGGCCTCATAAAAAGCCGTATTGAGCTTATAGGCTACCGCAACATCCGATGTTGCCCTGATGACAGCGCGGTTAAACTCAACAACAGGATTCTGGTACTTTGAAAAGAGTTCTGGTATTTTCAAGAAATCGCTGTCAAGCCCAACGCACAAAAGAGATTTCAAGGCTGCTATCCTGCTGTTTGCCTTATTTCGAACAAAACTCATACACAACCCCCTGCCTCTCCGGTTTTATAAAAAATTTTTTTTCCGCACAACGGCCTGATTCAAAAAAGTACAGGCTGCAAAAAACAGACCGAACATGAGTCACGCAACGCTACAGAAACTTATAGCCGCTAAAATAGATTCTAACATCTTGGCAATATATAATATGTTTTCTTCCGAGATGCTTCATTAAATGGAAGAATCCAGTAAATTAACGTTCTTGAAATTCGATGAACTGCAAACACCGTCCCTGAGTCTTATAATTTATAACCATGATTGTTGATTGATGGCAAAGAAACCGCTTAAACCTTCAAATCCCTATAAAAACGAACCGGAAAACAACATACCGCGACCGAAATTTTCGATCATGTACTATGTGGTCGTCATTGTTCTTCTCATAGGAATACAGCTTGCTTTTTTCTGGTCAGGCTCAACAAAGGAGATTGCGTACAGCGAATTCCGCAAACTCATTACCGAAGACAAGATTGAATCAGTAAAAATAGCGCAGGAAAAAATCTACATCAAGCTCAAACCAGGCGCTGTAACCAGCATCGGTGTAAAGGAACAGCCCAAGGATGCTCCTGGTATCTTCCCTACTCAGTCAACATCAAAACCGGATGAGATTGTGGTCAATCCGGTGCGCGACGACACCTTGATTGCACTGCTGGAGAGCAAAGGGATAAAATATCAAGGCATGGCAAGCACAACCTGGATCAGTGAACTGATCCAGTGGGTACTGCCTTTTGCCCTGCTCATCGGCATTTACTTCTTTGTGTTTCGGCGAATGGGCGGAGCTGGATCACAATTCATGAATATCGGCAAGAACAAGGCGGCGCTCTACGAAAACCTTGATGAGCATACCCGTATCACCTTCAAGGATGTTGCAGGTCTCGATGAGGCAAAGGCTGAGGTGATGGAGGTGGTTGACTTCCTCAAAGATCCGAAAAAATATACCACCCTTGGCGGCAAATTGCCAAAGGGAGTGCTGCTGGTGGGCCCTCCAGGTACCGGAAAAACTCTTCTTGCAAAAGCAGTTGCCGGTGAGGCTGATGTCCCGTTTTTTAGTATCAGCGGGTCAGACTTTGTGGAGATGTTTGTCGGCGTTGGAGCCGCAAGGGTGCGCGACCTCTTTAAACAGGCCAAAGAAAAGGCGCCCTGCATCATTTTCATCGATGAAATTGACGCCGTCGGTCGCAGCAGGGGAAAGGGAGCCATGATGGGTGCCAATGACGAGCGAGAAAACACTCTCAACCAGTTGCTCGTCGAAATGGATGGATTCGCAACCGATAAGGGGGTTATTTTGATGGCCGCCACCAACCGCCCCGACGTGCTCGATTCAGCCCTGCTCCGGCCAGGCCGTTTTGACCGTCAGATCATGGTTGACAAGCCCGACCTGAAAGGGCGAATTGATATTTTCAAAGTACACACCAAGGCGCTCTCTCTTTCGGAAGATGTCAACCTGAAAACACTTGCCTCACAGACCCCCGGATTTGCAGGTGCAGAAATTGCCAATACGGCCAACGAAGCAGCCCTGCTTGCGTCGCGCCGCAACAAGCTGAGCATCGAAATGAAAGACTTTGAAGATGCCATAGAGCGCTGTATTGCT
>CAILXB010000220.1 GCA_903838025.1 uncultured Chlorobiaceae bacterium | reverse complement strand
GAGATCATCAAAAGCTGGTGGCACAACGGCAAGCGTGCCCCCATTTACTACTATCGCGACAAAGATGCCAAAGAGGTCGATCTGCTTATTCATCAAAACGGCACACTCTATCCGGTAGAAATAAAAAAATCGGCAAGTCCAGGAAAAGATGCTATTCGCCATTTCCAGGTACTTCAAACCCTGAAACAACCGATCGGGCAGGGATGCATCATCTCGCTTGCCCCCATGTATCTCCCGATCACCTCAACCATCGATAACGTACCAGTAGGAATGGTGTAACCCCGGGTTCAGGAATACAGGGCATGATCCCTGATTGAACCGACTCAGTATCCTGCCGGTCAGTTCAGGAGACTCGTTTCTCCGAAGCGGATCTCCGGCGTTAATAAATCACGTCATCGAGACCGCTTTCGATAGCGGCTATCTGTAATTCATGGAGATATATTTCAGGCGACATGGCTCATCTTTTCAGCGTTGAACTGTTTTTCGAAAAAGCTGCGGGCTCTTGAACCTGCATAAAGTTCAACGGTTTTCATCAGTTGTGATTGATCCTGCCCGCAAATTGGGAGCCATTACACTTGAGGTCACAAACTGTGACCTCAAGCATGCACGGTGGCAGGAAGATATCTTCCCGTTGCCTTTACCGAACAGGGAGTCTCCATGCTTTCAGCCGTGCTCCGCAGTGACACGGCGGTTAAGGTAAGCATCAAAATCATCAATGCCTTCGTAGAAATGCGGCGTTTCATCCAGAACAACGTGCAAGTGTTTGCCCGACTGGATTGGGTTGAACAGCGTCAGCTTGTTTTTGAATCCGAAACGGAAAAAATTTTGAAAAGGTATTTTAAGCAAACGATCTTCAGGTGTCTCCTGTACGATTTACACAAAAGCCATTTCAAAACAACTTGCATTGGATATGGAAAAGCATAACCAGCAATACCCGGCTGTCGTCATCAAATCTTTCACAGAGGCTCATGGCCGTTTTTTGATTATTGACGGCGCCGAGATTTACCATATTGGAGCATCTCTCAAAGACTTGAGAAAAAAGTGGTTCGCTGTTTCACGATTTGAAACCGGAGCACTTGAGATGCTTATAAAGCTTGAAGGTGAAAAAAATGAATAAACTGAAAATGCAATCGCCACACCTGACGGATGAGAATGCTCTGTTGGCGTGTTTCGATTCCGATCACACCGCTTTCTGGTGCCCGATTACAAGGGTGAAATAAACCTCTTGGTCAAGGAGCAGCAAATACGCAATCACCGACGTTGCTGTTCATTATTTTTATTACCTTGTTAGTACAAATTCATCGGAAAAGTTAAACTACTCCTTCTGTGGGGAAAGAAACTCAAAACTTTCAGATCAAGCGGATACATCCATGCAAAAGCAACTGACAGTCATTATCACGCATGAAGAGGACGGATATGTCTCGCTCTGTCCCGAATTTGATATTGCAAGCCAGGGGGAGACCATTGAAGAAGCCCGCGAAAATCTTCGTGAAGCCATGGAGCTATTCTTTGAGACTGCATCCAGTGAAGAGATCCAGACACGCCTGCATGAGGAGGTATACGTGACCCACATGGAGGTTGCTGTTGGGTAAGCTTCGCATCTTTTCGGGAAAACAGGTTTGCGCGATTCTTTTACGACACGGCTTTGTTGATGTGCGTCAGCGAGGCAGTCATATTGTCATGCAGAAGCGACTGCCTTATACAACAATTACAATACCGGTTCCGAACCACGCAGAATTACGTACTGGGACACTTCAATCGATCATCCGCCAGTCAGGATTACCACGAAGTGAGTTCGAGTCATAAAACATAACGACCCTGCATTTTTAGCTTCATACCACTTCAATTTCATCAGGAAGCATGCCTTCGTATTCTGATAATTTTTTCTTGAGGTGGGCTTGATAAGCGGAGTAAGATGGATCATTTATTTCGTATATATCACCGTAACATTCCAGGTATATGAAACGGAGAAATGCGATAACCAATGCCCGAGGAAGTAATTTTCTGAGAGTCCCAACAAGGGAGATAACCATAAACAACTCTCTTTACTGAGATGCGATCTTGAGTATCTTCACCTACCACAAATAACCAGCAATCACTGAGCATGCTACCGTAATCAATATCTCCATGTTTTTATCAAATTTAAAAAATGGTACATTTGCAAACAGGGGAATGAAAAAAAGCACTAATCAAGAACAGCCAGCGCAACCAAACATTCTACCCATGCTGTAAAGAGCTCAACGCGAAAAAGCTTACCGTTAGAATATAAAGTAATCATCATGCAGGATCAAGCACAACTCTATGCTGCAATTTCGGCCTACGGCTCTTGGGCAGCGGTCGGATGTGCACTGCTAATTGTATGGCTACAGAATCGATCCGCAAAACGACTCATAGGCCTCCAGCTATTCATACAGATCGCGGCTCAATACGACTCTGAAGACATGCATCGAATTCGCGCTCACCTGGCTGATCGCCTGCTTGCTGATAACCAGACACTTGAACTTGATACTAGTTTACTCGTTCATTTCGAGAATGTCGCAATTCTTTTACGCCGAGGACTGCTTGATAAGGAGTTAGTCTGGAACATCTATTTCTTACGATATACCAATATATTGGATCGCAGTTCGCCACTATGTTGAAGTTTTCCGTCAAGAAACGCTTGATCCTTCGCTGTACGAGGAGTTTGAAACTTTGGCCAAATCCTTCAGGCATGTCAAATGTTCCCCGCTGGGCACTCGCCTTGCACATCGCGAATTAACTCCAGAAGAAATACGAGACTTCTTACGCACTGAGAGCCATAGAGAAGCAAAACATTGATATCTGACCTGTCATCCATAATTCAATGGCATGAGCTTGTCGTACAATTAACGAATATGTACCATAAAATTTTATATCAATAAGATACTCCCCCCAATCCCCGCCAAATCCCTCCCCTTCGGCATCACAAACAAACACGCGCCGTTGCTGCGCTTCTCCCACAACTCCCCCAAAGCACGTTTCTCCCGTGAATCTTCATTGCTCCATGATGTCTCCGCTTTGTACTCGACAACCAGAAAGCGCCCGTCCTTGAGTTTGCAGACAAAGTCGGGGTAGAATTTGTCGGTGGAGGTCTGGAGCCAGAAGGAGTGGAACTCGCGCCGTTCGATGTTGCGCACCCAGAATTCAACTTCGGGGAGTTGGTCGATGTAGATGGCGCACTCCTCCTCTTCGCCGTTCAGGGTGGCAATCTCCTTGTAATAGTGCTTTTTGAACTTGTAGCTGCCCTGATATTTTGCGTTGCAGGGGTATTCGTCGGGCTTGAATGTAAAGCATCGGGCTGGCGTCACCACAATCGGGGTTGCACATTCCGGCAAGAGAAATGCCTGATATGCTTTCTGCCGCTCGGCTTTGCGCAGGGCATCTATTTTTGCAACAATCCTTTGGCGCAGGGTGTACTTGTCGTGGAAAAGCTCCTGAAGGGTGATAGTTCTCTCGTTCAGGAGATAGTGAATAACACCGATGAGCCAAGGGCCGCTCTCTGACGGAAAGATATCAGCGCGGTTCGGGATGTTTTTGTCAATCCAGTGAACCAGAACTGCCACACTTTCGTCGTTGTCCGGCTCCAGAAAAGAGATCTGGTGGCGCAAATCCTTGAGGAATGACTTTGAGACCTTGCCGCGATCGTCAACGTCAATAGCAATCACCTTACCGTCAAACTGCTTTGCTGCATAGTCGGACTCGGTAAAGGTCGGAGGATATTTGGAAAGTCTCCACGGAATTTCAAGAAAATGGCTCTCCTCGAAGGGTTCAAAGAGATCGCCCTGCTGCACGGAGAGGAGAGGAACCGAGAAGTCAACCCCACGTTCAGCCGCTGTTTTTGGCTGTTCCGGCGGTATGCCACAGCTTTTGCGATAGAGTCGCTCGATAGTTGCCCTCGCTTCCGGCGTTGTGCAGCAATCAAGAATCG
>CAILXB010000219.1 GCA_903838025.1 uncultured Chlorobiaceae bacterium | reverse complement strand
GCAACCTGAAGCCGCACGGTACGGAGGGATCAATGCCGGAATGCACACCCTCACCGCAATGGGAATTGGCGGCGCTGCTGCTGGTCTTGGAGCGGCCAACATTGTGCTCGGCTACCGGCACTCTTTCGAGGCGGGAATGACCGGTGGCATTGGATTTACCGGTATCGCCGTTGCACTCCTTGCCGGTGCTCATCCCCTCTGGATACTTCTCTCGGCTCTTTTTTTCGGAGTGCTCAACTATGGAGGGCTGAGCATCAACGCCTGGATTCCAAAAGATATCTTCATGATCATCGAAGCGCTCACCATCCTGCTCGTCATTACATTCAGCGCTCTTGGAAGACGGTTGGGTTAAAGAAAAAGCGGATTATTTTTTATCTTCCTATGGGGACGTAAGTACCGAGACATACCGATACTAAAGGGAGGAAGACCATGAACAGGAGAAACATGGAAGAGGAGGAGAGGCCTGATCAGGCTGAACTAAGAGCGAAAATGCGTGAAGAGCAGGTAAAACTTGCAGCGTACTATCGCTGGATGGAAAAAGGGAAAAAAGAGGGATCAGATTCGGATGACTGGTTTGAAGCGGAGGACTCCCTTACCGACTGAGCCGATTGTTTCATTTTTTTCAATGCGAACAAAGCCATTCTTCAGGTGGGAGTGGCTTTTTTTATGATGATCAACGCAAAAAAACCGTGGCAATAAGTGTATTTTCACTTTGATATTATTGATATGTGGAATTAAAAGAGCAAAAAAAACTATGGCCGAAGCGATGCAGGAGAAGATAAAGCAATCACTCCGTACGGCAGAAGGACTCTATCATCGTCTCGTGTTGCTGGTGGGAACGACCGGCTCAGGCAAGACTGAGCTGCTTCGTGATTTTGCCGGAGAAATCGGAACCGAAGTCATCACTATCAATCTCTTGCTATCGGCGGAGTTGCTTGGGTTGTCGGAAAAGCAGCGAGTGCTCCATTTGCCGGAAATTCTGGATAAGATTGTGGAGACAAAGCAGGCTACAGTGGTGCTTGATAACATCGAAATTCTTTTCGACCAACGACTGAAACAAGACCCATTGAAACTCTTGCAGCTCATGTCGAGAAATCGCTCGGTTATCGCCGCCTGGAATGGAAAAATTGAACAAGGCAGGCTCGTCTATGCCGAAACCGGTCATTCCGAATACAGGCAGTATGATGGTAAAGAGTTACTTTTGGTTAGTATGGACGGAACTGCAACTCTTGAAGGTGCACATAAAAATGAGGGAGTATGAAATACGGAGAGCTTCTACAGTTTGACCCCATCGAGTCAGTTGTTCAGTTGCGCGATGCAAACAAAACCAGTGCCGCCGAGCAATTTGTCAAGACTTATGTCATTTCCGACGAAATGGCTGACCGCCTTACGCATCTTGTTTTTCCCCAGTTGCAATTCGATCATCCTGCCGATAATAAAGGGTTGCTGGTAGTGGGTAACTACGGTACCGGTAAATCGCACCTGATGTCGGTGATTTCAAGTATTGCCGCAGATGCAGCATTGCTCCAGAGACTAAGCCATCCGGTTGTTCGTGATAGCGCTACTCAGATCGCTGGCCGGTTCAAGGTGATCCGCACCGAAATTGGTGCTACCACCATGTCACTGCGGGATATCCTTGTTTCTGAACTGGAAGAACATCTCGATACATTTGGGGTTGAGTATGTTTTTCCCGAAGCAGATACTGTTAGCAGCCATAAACGCTCATTTGAGGATATGATGGAGAAGTTTGCCCAGGTTTATCCCGAGCAGGGGTTGCTTCTTGTGGTCGATGAATTGCTGGACT
>CAILXB010000218.1 GCA_903838025.1 uncultured Chlorobiaceae bacterium | reverse complement strand
TTTGATGTTGCCACATGCCGGGAGAATGCCATGCGGGTCAACCACCATCTTGAGTGGTTTGAACTCTCGGCCAAAACCGGAGAGGGGCTTGCTGCATGGCAGGAGTGGCTCGAAGCTACAATAGCACAGCACTGAGCAGCCCTGATAACAGCGCTGAAACGCGGAGGCGTTTGCGTGTTCACGGTATCGTGCAGGGCGTCGGCTTCCGTCCCTTTGTGTACCGTCTCGCTGTCAGTGCTGGCCTCAGGGGGTTTATCCGAAATACCGCTTCCGGTGTGCTGATTGAGGTGCAGGGGCCGCTGGCTCTCCTCGAAGAGTTCTCAAGGCGTTTGCTCAGTGAACGCCCGCCGCTTGCCGCCATAGAGTCAATTGAGGAGAGCGTCATCGCCTCGGTTGCGGAAGAGGCCTTTTTGATCGCAGATTCGACTTCCGGTGCCGGGGTTGAGACGCTCATACCGCCCGATATTGCCCTTTGCAGCGATTGCCGTCGGGAGATGCTCGACTCGGAAAACCGCCGCTTTCGTTACCCCTTCATCAACTGTACCAATTGCGGCCCGCGTTACACCATTGTGGGGCGTTTGCCCTACGACCGCCCCTTTACCTCCATGCACGGCTTCACGATGTGTCGGGAGTGTGAGCAGGAGTACCGCGATCCGCTCGACCGGCGCTTTCATGCAGAGCCCACTGCCTGCCCGGTCTGCGGACCCTCTCTTGCCTTGGTTGACGCTTCAGGTGCGTTGCTGCCGGGTGACGCTGTCGCTGCCGCTGTGGCGCTGCTCGAAAAGGGGCTGATTATTGCGCTGAAAGGGGTCGGGGGCTTTCATCTTGCTGTGGACGCTCGAAATGAGCCTGCGGTTCGACGCCTGCGGGAGAGAAAGGGACGTGAAGCCAAACCTTTTGCCGTCATGATGCGTAATCTGGAGTTGGTGAAGAGTTGCTGCGAGGTGAGTGAGGGTGAGCTTGCCGCCTTGAGCTCTGCCCAAGCGCCCATTGTGCTCCTGAAAAAGAGGGAGTGTATGGCCCTTGCACCATCCATAGCGCCGGGCAATGAGCGGCTTGGCGTCATGTTGCCCTATACCCCTCTGCATACTTTGCTTTTCAATGGCGCTCTGGATATTCTTGTGATGACGAGCGCCAATTTCAGTGAGGAGCCGATTGCGAGCGAGAATGAGGAGGCGCTCTTGCGGCTCACGGACATTGCCGACGCTTTTCTCGTGCATGACCGACCTATATGGCTCAAATGCGACGATTCAGTCACCATCCACCTTGCAGGAGCATTGCGCCAGATCAGGCGGAGCAGGGGATATGTGCCCGCACCGATCTCCCTGCGCGAAGGGGGCGCCATAGTACTTGGTACCGGAGGTGAACTGAAAAACACGATCACACTCCTGAAAGGCACCCATGCGCTGATGAGCCAGCATATCGGCGACATGAAAAATTTCGAGTCATACCGCCATTTTGAGCAGGTTGTCGCCCATCTGCAGCACCTCTTTCAGGCTACACCCGAGCTTCTGGTGCACGACCTCCATCCCGGCTACATGACTACGCAGTGGGCGCTGAAGCAGGGTCTCCCGTTGCTTGGTGTCCAGCACCATCATGCCCATCTTGCGGCATGCCTGGCTGAAAACAGGGAGGAGGGGCCAGCTATTGGCCTTATTCTCGATGGCACAGGCTACGGAACTGACGGGACAATCTGGGGCGGAGAGCTGCTCATTGGCAACGCTGCCGGTGTGGAACGCTTTGCCTCACTTGAGCTGATGCCATTGCCGGGAGGGGAGAGTGCGGTCACGAAGCCATGGCGGGCGGCACTTGGCTATCTTCACCGAAGCTGTCCCGACCTGCCCGACTTGCCCTTCATGAAAGAGCGGCAGATTGCACCGGTACTTGAACTGCTCAAAAAGAGGGTCAACGTGTTTGAAACCTCCAGTTGCGGCAGGCTCTTCGACGCCGTTGCTGCCCTCTGTAACCTTAGGGGCGAAATCACCTTCGAGGGAGAGGCGGCCATCGCGCTCA
>CAILXB010000217.1 GCA_903838025.1 uncultured Chlorobiaceae bacterium | reverse complement strand
GACCGTATTGATATTCATATCGACGTACCGAAAGTTGAAAACAGTGATCTCTTTGCCGCATCGAGCGCCGAAAACTCAATGACCATTCGCCAACGGGTCATCGCTGCCCGAAAGATCCAGCAGGAGCGGTTTGCCTCCACAGCATCGCCGAAAATCTACACCAATGCCCAGATGAGCTCCCGCCAAATCAAAACCTACTGCCAGCTCGACCGGGAGAGTGCGCAAAAACTGATGGATGCCATGAACCGCATGAACCTTTCAGCAAGGGCACATGACCGGATTCTCAAGGTGAGCCGCACCATCGCCGACCTTGAGGGTTGCGAGCACATTGCCATGAAGCATCTCATTCAGGGCATTCAGTACCGCAACCTCGATCGCGATTTCTGGAGCTTCTAAACCGAAGTTCCCTCAATCATGGGGAGTGGCTTTGAGTTTCTCTACAACCTCCTCAGTCAGCAGGGCTCCGCAATAAAGACAAAGAAATTGGCTGTTGACTGCCTATATTTCCGCTTCAATTTTAAATCCAGACAGATTCCTTAACAAAACCATCCCACGGAGAACATCGATGAATGCAAGGGGAAAATTCCGTTACACCCTGCTGCTTGCTGGCTCGCTCTGCACTGCGGTACCCTCTTTTGCCGCAGAAATGCCCGAAAGCGTTGAAACCCGCATCAGCCGTCTTGAGCAGGAGCTTGCCGCGCTGAAAGCGCTGGTGCAAACCAGGCCTGCGGCCACGGCAACTGCCGACACCCAAACAGCACCCGCACCGGTTAAAAAAGCTGACACCGCACCACCGGTGACAATCTCAGCCGCTTCAGGCGCAAAATTGCAGTTTTACGGCTTTGCCCGGTTTGACGCATCTTATGATACAGGAACAATCTATCCAGGAAATTACGCGTTCTGGGTACTTCCTGAAAACGGCAGGAAAAATGACTCGGAATGGAATCTCACGGCAGGTGCCACACGGATCGGTATGAACATCAGCGGCCCTGATACAGAGTGTATGAAATTGACAGGCAATATCGAATTAGATTTTCTCACCAGCATCTCAACCGAAACCAACCAGGCACCGCGCCTGCGTCACGGCTACATGAAGGCATACTGGCCTGTTTCCGACTTCAGCATCCTTGCCGGTCAAACCTGGGATGTGGTCTCTTCGCTGATCCCCTTTGTGGATGACCCCGCCCTGATGTGGGATGCTGGCAATATCGGTTCACGCC
Source organism: uncultured Chlorobiaceae bacterium (assembly GCA_903838025.1). Lineage (GTDB taxonomy): Bacteria > Bacteroidota > Chlorobiia > Chlorobiales > Chlorobiaceae > Chlorobium. The sequence goes on along the minus strand of CAILXB010000217.1, from coordinate 4,016 downwards.
ATCCGCAAGTACGACTCACCAAGGGATTTTCGACCGGCAATAACGGACGCCTTGAAGTGGCGGTTGCTGCTTCGAGAACGATTGGCGACAGAACAACCTATCAAACTCTCGCTCTTCTCAATGATACCGGCAAAGATGCCGCCCTCCCTTCCATCCAGGGACGCGTTGCCTTTTCAGAGCCGCTTATTGTGAAAAACCAACCTGCGATTGTTGCCATTTCGGGCCATTATGGCCAGGAGGAGTGGGACACCAATGGCACAGGAAATTACAAGACGCTTGACTCCTGGTCGTGCAACCTTGAACTCTCAATGCCGCTCAGTGAAACAGTGCTCTTTGCAGGAGAATACTTTACCGGCACCAATCTTGATGACTACCTGGGGGGAATCGGGCAAGGGGTAAACAGTACGGTAACAACTGACCCGAGGGAGATTCGTGCACAAGGTGGATGGGGAGCGCTCAAGTACAGCATAAATCCGGAAACATCGGTCAGTTTTGGGGCAGGTATTGATGATCCGAATGATAATGATTTGAACGGCATGGCGACCACTACACGCTCACGGAACCAGACCATCTTCGCCAATGTCATCACCAAGATAACACAAAACTTTATTCTCGGCTTTCAGCTCTCGGATTGGAAAACCGACTATAAAAACGCTGATGGCAGCAATGCACTGCGCGCCCAGAGCTCGGTAACCTATAAATTTTAAACCAAGTCGGGCGGGCGTGACCCCGCCCGTACCGGTTTAATCAATAATGATTTCGGATGGCATAACCGTAAGCATCTGCAACTGCCCCGAGCTCTCAAGCGTATGGTAAAAGGCAGCCATGGATCTGAAGTGCCGCCTTGGGATAACCTCATGCAGCAACTCTTGTTTCACGGCAGAGGACACTCTGGCGGAAAGGCTGGCACCCTTACCCTGCAGAAGAGACTCCAGCCAGCTTTTCTGCACCGGATAGAGCATGATTCGAGGTTTTTTGGTCATGTCCATTTTGGCGAGGAGCTCTGCCGCGTGAATGGCGTCAAAGAGTCCACCCATACGGTCAACCAGACCAACCTTCAAAGCGCGGCTTCCTGTCCAGACTCTTCCGCCGGCAATCGAATCCACAGCAGCAAAGCGCATTTTTCTTGAAATGGCCACTTTCCCGACAAAATCATCATAAATTTCGCCCGATGCAGCCACAAACTTGCTATAAGCTTGGGGCTCAAGCGGCTTGAAGGGGGTATTTGCATCGGCATAGCGGCCACGCGTCACAACAGCACGACCGAGACCGATTTTTTCAGTAAGTCCGCTGATGTTGGGCTTGAGGGCATAAACGCCAATGGAGCCAGTAATGGTCAGTGGCTGGGCATAGATGGTTTTCCCTGCAAGCGCGGCCATGTAACCGCCCGAAGCGGCAACACCCGACATGGAGACAACAAGAGGTTTTTTCACGGCAGCCGAGTCAAGCATCTGGAGCATATCAGCCGAGGCAAGGGCATCGCCGCCGGGGCTGTCAATACGCACCACAAGCGCTTTGACTGCCTTGTCTTCCAACGCAGCGTTGAGTGAATTTTTCACGCTCTCGACATCAATCCCTTCACCCATCTCCCCTGCCGAGCGAACAATGGTGCCGGAAAGAGTAATGACGGCAATGCGCTCATCACTCTCCGCTTTTTGGGGCCAGGCAACCGAAGAACGGTAGCGGGCCGCGCTGACAAAGGCATCATTGTCACTGGTGAGCTCTTTTCCCGTTATTTTTCGGGTCAGGGTGCGCTGCAACTCCCAGAACGAAGCGATGCCGTCAACCAGCCCCAGCGTTTTGGCCTTTTTGGCAGAGAGCAGAGGATCATTGTTAATCAGCGCCTCAAAAGAGCTGCGACTCATAGCGCGCCGCTTTGAGACGTAACCAAGATAGTCATCGTAGACCTCATCAAGCAGAGCATTGATTTGCTCAAAGTACTCCTTGCTCGCTCCGGTTCTGACAAAAGGCTCAATACCGCTCTTGTAGGTTTTCCACTGCGCAGCCTGCACATTGACCCCTATTTTTCCAAGCGGGGTGGTATAAAAGAGCGTTTCCGCCTTGAGGCCATTGAGCAGAAGATAACCGCCACGCTCTACAATAATGGAGTCACATGCCGTTGCAAGAAGATAATCTGCGTCCTCGGCAGAGCGAAGAAATGCGGTGACCTTTTTCCCCCCTTTGCGCACACGCTCGACCGCTGCCCGCAATTCAGCAATCTTTGCCGGAGTGGTCTCAATACCCCGAATATCAAGCAGCACCTCCTTGACCCGCTCATCCGCCACGGCATGATCAAGCACAAAAAGCAGCTCCTGAAGAGAGAGTGACTGCGATGAAGGCAAAAATGGGAGCGAACTGCTTTCATCGCGCACTTCTTCAATACCACCGCTGAGAGGGAGTACCAGCACAAAACGATCGGCAAGGGCGTGTGAACTGTGATAAGCCCAGAAGAATCCGGCAAAAAGGAGAACCGGAAAAAGAACAAGTGCAAAACAACCGGTGCGGAAACAGCCCAGCCTCTTTGTTGAGGCGTTCGTATTATTCATAAAGCAGACAGCTTACCTGGTGACCATGAGTTGAAGCAAGTTCTTGAAGCTTGGGTTCCCTTGTGCTGCACTCGGCCTTGGCGGAGGGACAGCGGGGATGAAAGCCGCACCCGACGGGAATATTCATTGGGCCGGGCAAGTCTCCATGCAGCAGAATCCTCTCCTTTTTTCCTCCGAATTCAGGATTGGGAATGGCCGAAAGGAGCGCCCGGGTATAGGGATGTTTTGGATTGGCATAGAGCTCGCCGGAGTCGGCAATCTCAACAATTTTACCAAGATACATGACTGCAACCCTGTCGGAGATGTATTCGACAACCGAGAGGTCGTGGGCGATGAAAAGATAGGTCAACCCCAAATCACGCTGGAGATCTTTGAGGAGATTGATGATCTGCGACTGAATCGAAACATCGAGTGCGGAAACCGGCTCATCACAGATAATAAATTTTGGATTGACTGCCAGCGCCCGTGCAATGCCTATCCGCTGCCGCTGCCCTCCTGAAAATTCATGCGGGTAACGATTGCTGTACTCCCTGTTCAAGCCAACCACATCAAGCAGCTCCTCAATCCGGCGACGGGCGGCCTCCCCACGGGCAATGCGGTGAACCTGCAAAACCTCTCCAAGAATCTGGCGGACCGTCAAACGGGGGTTCAGTGAGCCGAAGGGATCCTGAAAAATCATCTGCATCTCTTTGCGCAGCGCACGGAAGTCGCGGTTGCCGATTGTCGATATCTCCCGCCCTTCAAAGGCAATACTGCCGCTCACCACAGGATGGCCAAGGCGAATCAAAGCACGGCCAAGAGTGGTTTTTCCACAACCAGACTCGCCAACCAGACCAAGCGTCTCGCCCTGAAAAACATCAAAAGAGACCCCATTCACCACCCGTATCGGAGATGGCTTGCCCAGAAAACCGCTCTTTTTTCCGGGAAAATGAACCCGCAAATCGTTGACCGAAAGTAACCGCTGTTGTTCCTTCATTTTTTGACTGAACGCTGTTTATCGTATTTTTTATTATTATAGTAAAACGATTGAGAATCTCCCATAAACAAACTTTTTGTTCAAGTTCCCCTTTTGCCCTTGCACACTGATCAGTTACATACCGGAACGCTCTACGTTGTTGCAACGCCGCTCGGCAACCTCGAAGACATGACCCTGAGAGCGATAAGAATTTTGAAGGAATCGGGCGCAATAGCCTGTGAAGATACGCGCCGCGCCTCAATTCTGCTTCGCCATTTCGATATTTCCGGCAAAAGGCTCATCAGTTACCACAACTACAATGAGCCAAGGGCCATCAGCCAGATTGTGGCTTTACTTGAAGAGGGCACCGACGTTGCACTCATCACCGATGCTGGAACCCCCGTCATCAGCGACCCCGGTTATGCCCTTTTGCACGCACTTCATGATAAAGGGCTTCTGGTTATCCCCGTTCCCGGGCCGAGCGCTCTCACTGCGGCACTTTCAGCCTGTCCGCT
>CAILXB010000216.1 GCA_903838025.1 uncultured Chlorobiaceae bacterium | reverse complement strand
TACAGTGCCTTGATGAATGTTTTGGCCTGCACGGCTGATCCGCTCTGCCTCTGCTTATAGCCCCATGCGGCCAGATAGTTCCACCTCGCGCCGCCTGATCAATTCGGATTCGGGGTGATGACCGAAACGCCCGGTTTCACAATGTCATCCCACCCCTTGATCTTTTTCGGATTCCCTTTCCGAACCACAAAAACAATGGTGGAGGTGTAGGGCGTGCTGTTATTGGCCAGCCTTGTCTGCCAGTTTGCGGGCAGGAGTTTACTGTCGGAGATTGCGTCGATATCGTAGGCAAGTGCGAGCGTCACCACATCAGCATCAAGACCCTCAATCACTGCCCGGGCCTGCTTGCCTGATCCGCCATGTGACTGGCTGATTTGCACCGTTTGACCGGTCTGCTTTTGCCAGTACTTGGCAAAGGCGGTATTTTCGCTCTGATAGAGTTCCCGGGTGGGATCGTAGGAGACGTTCAGAAGTGTTACCGTTGTTGCTTCGGCCACTGCTCCCGGAAGCCCTGATGCCACAATCAGCGACGCGGCAATGGTAATTTTTTTTATCCAGTCAAGATTCATGCTCTTCTCCTTTGTATTTGATTGTTCAGTGTTATTGTGCAAAAAATGGTAATAAAAAAGCCGGCTCCCCCATGGTGTCAGGAACCGGCAAAGGCAAAAATGCTCTCTGGTGTTACCTGCTACACTTATATTTCGTCATCTTTCTCTGACAGCAAGAGGTGCCGCTGCAGGGCCGATTATTGACAGTTAGCGTGTGCATTTTTTCTCCGTTTGGTTCACGATTGTTAATAAAGCGGAATGTTTTTGATGATTCCAAGCATCTACCATAAAGATACCGTAAAGAGGGTATGCTCGCCGGAGGGGTGGGAGGCAGGTAGCCTGAGCATCAAGGCCCGGTTTGCAGGTAAGCGGGTTTGGTCGCTTTAAAAGTAAAACACACTCTTCATTGTGCTTGTAACTCGTTGCAATTATTTTAGTTGTTCTATTGTGGTGATGAGCGAGTGCAAACGATGGGTTGCACAAATCGGCTGGACTCATAGTCAGATTATTCTTCAGCGCTGCAAGCCTTCGCTGAAACGCGAGTTTTACATTCGCATGACTTGAAAATATAGCATTGAGTACGCACTGCATTATGCGTATATTTCGCCAAACAGATACATTGAGCAGATATGTAACGTTATCTCCTGCAAAGCATATTCACGTATTCCGCCATGATTCACAGCATCAAACTTGATAATTTGCTCTCCTTCGCTTCAGGCACTCCTGCTCTGGAGTTAAAAAATCTCAATGTATTGATAGGCGCGAATGGCTCCGGTAAATCAAATCTGATTGAGGCACTTGCTCTTGTGAGAACCACTCCACGAACTTCCTCGAACGATGATTTTCAAAGAACTATCAGTCGTGGCGGAACAATCAGTGAGTGGATCTGGAAAGGAGATGCGAATCATCCTGCTACAATAGAACTTGTGCTTGATAACCCATTCAATACACCATCAAACCTTAAACAACCACTTCGCCACTACTTTGCGTTCAAAGGAGAACAGCAGAGAGTGATATTCGTGGACGAAATAATAGAAAATAAAGCAGCCTATCATAGTCAGCCCTTTTTACAATACTTTTATTACCGCTGTAATAAAGGAAAGCCGGTCATTAATTCAGCAATTGGAGGAGAAAGGAAATTGACACGCGCCAGTGTAAGCGAAGAGTTATCCATTCTTGCCCAGCTCAGAGACCCGGATCAATATCCTGAAATAACTTACCTGGCTGCTCTGTATGAACAATTCCGCTTTTATCGCGAATGGTCTTTTGGGAGGAATACCGTATTCCGCAATCCCCAAAGGGCAGACTTGCGCAATGATCGCCTTGAAGAGGACTTTTCAAATTTAGGACTCTTTCTGAACCGCTTAAAAACTCATAAACCAAAAGCAAAAGCTGCGATTCTGAACGGATTAAAGGAGCTTTATAACGGAGTGGATGACTTCAATGTTAACGTTGAAGGTGGAACCGTGCAAGTGTTCTTTACTGAAGGCGAGTTTACCATTCCAGCTACAAGGCTGTCGGACGGTACACTCCGTTACTTATGCTTGCTGGCGCTGTTGTGCGATCCCGATCCCCCGCAGCTTCTCTGTATTGAAGAACCTGAACTGGGGCTGCATCCCGATATTCTCCCAAAACTTGCAGATTTACTGATTGAGGCTTCGCAAAGAACCCAAATTATCGTTACCACGCACTCGGATATTCTGGTTGATGCCATGACTGAAACTCCTGAAAGTGTGATCGTTTGTGAAAAACAAGAAGGGAAAACAAGCCTGGTGCGCCTCAACAAGGAAGATCTTGCTGTCTGGCTTGATCAGTATCGTTTAGGCCAGCTCTGGACACGTGGTGAAATTGGAGGTACCCGGTGGTAAAAGCCATTATTTATCTCGAAGGCGGCGGGGAGTCGAAAGAGCTGCACAGTCGCTGCAGGGAGGGCGCATCCAGGTAAAAACAATACGTTTGTTGCGATGTGGATTGATAGCGAAGATCCGGTTGCCGATATTGAAAAGACATGGGCACATCTTGAAAAACGTGATGGTTGGGAACGACCTTCGAACAGCTCCGATGAGCAGGTGCTTTTCATGACCACTTGTATGGAGACGCTGATTGTCGCCGACCGGGATGCGCTGAAAACCTGTCACAAAGACCAGCTTCAGGAATCAGCATTACCGCCACTCAATAACCTGGAAAGCAGGAACCGGAAAGAACTCTTTGATAAGCTGAAACATGCCACCCGCAACTGCCCTGCACCCTATGAAAAAGGGAAAAAATCTTTCGAACTTCTCGGCTTGCTGGATGCAAAAACAGTACGGCAACATCTTCCAAGTGTTGAGAGGACATGGCGCATTCTTGAGAAATACCTGTCATAAGAACACTACGCAGAATGTATACATTGAACGTCATGTTTCCGGCAATTTTTTTCGGCAGTCAATGCCTTCCTGAACGAAAAATATGAACAGTGGTACCAAAACTTGTAAAACGGATGGTGTTGCAATGAGATGCTCATGAACCTCTTTAAGACTCACGCAAGTATTATTCCTCCTACATCCGCAGTTTCATCTCCATTGCTGACCCCGACATCAGCCAGGTGGTTGATCGTGCATTAAATACGGGCAAACTGTGGCCTGAACCACTCTTGCAGTTTAACCCTTCGTTTGAGATGTTTGGAGGGCTCGAAGAGCTGATTGAATCGAAAACATTGCATGAGGACATTGGTGACATTTTCAAAGGGTACAAACTCTATCGCCATCAGGTTGAGGCAATACGATTAGGTACCAGCGGCAAGGATTTTATTGTTACCTCCGGCACCGGCTCAGGCAAGTCGTTGACCTATATCGGCTCTATTTTTCACCATCTGCTTTCCAACCCGGCAGCAAAAGGGGTAACAGCGGTTGTCGTCTATCCCATGAATGCCCTCATTAACTCGCAGTTCGAGGAGTTCAGCCGATACAAAAAG
>CAILXB010000215.1 GCA_903838025.1 uncultured Chlorobiaceae bacterium | reverse complement strand
CCAGTCAGCTTCGTTGTAACTGACTCCGATCATAAATCCCGTTGCCCAGAGTTTGATCAGAGGATCCCTGGCTGCATCACTCTCATAGGTAAACGAGGCGGGATATGGCTCGTAATGATCCGGGTACTTCATCAACAGCATTACGAGGCTGTTCATCATTTTCATCAGCAGCTCCATAATACGCCGCTCCTGTTCCGGACTCTCAAATTCCGGCTCGTTACCTTCTCCACTTATATCCCACACCAAAGGCAACCATGCACTGGGCGGAACAATTACTGGCCCAATAATCAGAGCCGTTAAAAATCCGTCAAGAGTATCAAGCATCATAGCCCCTTCGGGGGAGGCGTCCGACAGCAGAAATTCCTGAAGCTCATCAAGCTCACTGTCGCTTATTATAATCGGGTTGTTCTCTGAAAGATGTTTCTTTGTCATCATCGTGATGGTTTATTGTTCCGTAACTCTTATGGATTCATTCATAGACTTGCTCACCCATTACTGAGCCTTTGAAGAAGAGGAATGCCGTCTATGCCGAAATGATCAGGATCTGCCAAAAGGCAACAGCATGGATTAAAACTTTCTGACGTTGTACAGCGACTGCTCGAACAGGCCGCCACACATCACCTCCCGCAGCATTTCTTGTACTTCTTTCCGCTGCCGCAGGAGCATGGCTCATTGCGCCCGGTTTGCTCCGCTTCGTCGGCAATCACCACGCCTTTTTTCCTTGCCAGTTCCCTCTGGCGCTGAGGTAGCCAGAAATTGCGGATCTCTTTCACATACTCAGGAATAAGCCTTCTGATGACATTGGATGTTTTGGTTGGCAGTGGCGGGGCGTCAGTCGAAAAGGAACTGAGAAGAAAAATTGGCATTAACAATTCTTCAAAAACGTCCTTCTTGTCAAGCAACGGTTGCCAGTTATTTTTATTACAGTACATCCCCACCACAAATCCGGTCGCCCACAACTTCACTAAATTGTTATACATCTCGTCGCTCTCATGATCAACCATCATGTACAATGGACAGTATACATCCGGGGAACTGGATAGCAGTGTCGAGATGCTTTCCTTCATTTTCAGTACGAGCTTTGTCATTCTTTTCGCCTGCTCCACCGATTCAAATGCAGGAGTTTCACGACTATCGGGCAGATCCCACACCAGCGGCATCCATAATTTTATCGGCACTGATACTGGACCAATGACCAGCGCAGTAAGAAAACCGTCAAGCGTATCAAGCATCATTGCGCTTTCATACACCGTATCGGAATCAAGAAAATCCTGAAGCTCGTTCAACTCACTGTCGGTGAGGAGGTCAGGCAACTCATCTGAAAAATCGTGTTGTGTCATGATGTGTCTCTTTTGGATTTGGAATGTGCACTACAGGCTACATGAACGCCATCATGCTTGTCGCGTTGCTGCTTGCTATCGCCCTGCCGCTGATTTCAGCCGTGCAATAACCATTATATAAGTTGCCGAAAACGCTCTTCCAAGGGGATTTTGGAGAAAGCATTTCTTGTACTTCTTTCCGCTGCCACAGGGGGGGGCTCATTGCGTCCGGTTTGCTCTACTTCGGTTGCCAAGGCCATCCCTTTATTACTTGCCAGCTCCTGCTACCGTTAAGGGTAGCCAGAACTTTTCGATTTTTATCACACAATAGTCCACCGCCTCCACTCATATCCCAGACAAGGGGAAGCCATCTACTGGAAGAGGGCGTTGCCGGCCCGACAATCAATACCGTAAAATATCCGTCAAGGAGATCAATCGGCATGGTCTCATCAGGGGTTGCATCCGAAAGGAGAAAATGCTCCAACTCATCAAGCTCGCTGTCGGTTATGAGATCAAGGCTGTTATATGGAAGATGCTTCTTTGTCATCATTCATCTCCCCCTACCGCCCGATACGCTTGCTCAGGATCATTGGGCACCTCTGGGCGGATCATCGGAATACGTCCATCATACAACAACGGGAGAAGATAGCTTTGACGAACAGTTTCCGGAGTACACGCAAGCAGTTCGGCAACCGACGAATCGCGAAAAATAAGAGGAATAACGTCTATACCGAAATGATCAGGGTCAGCCAAAAGGAAACAGCATGGATTAAAATTTACCGTCGTTGTGCAGCGACGGCCCGGATTTACCGCAGTACTGAGCGCCCAAAGCGACCACCTCGCCTTTACCCCTTTGGGAGTTCGACGAGGTGGCGCAGAGGTTCCGTGCGTGGCTTACATCAGTCTGGCAGATGATAGTCTTTCTCGCGAAACAGGCGAAGCATGGCATCAACTGCATCAGGATCGAATTGCTGCTCCCGATGACTCTCGATTTCATGAATGGCCGCGTCGAGACCTCTTGAGAGGCGGTAAGGCCTGTCTGAGGCCATGGCTTCAAGCACATCGGCTACGGCAAGGATGCGAGATTCAGGAAGTGTCTCTGCTCCTTTCAGCCCCTGCGGGTAACCGCTGCCGTCCATACGCTCGTGGTGCTCCCGGATGATTCGTGCAATCGGCAGAGGGAACTCGACATCATGGAGGATTTGATAGCCGTTTTCAGCATGAGTCTTGACGAGTTCGAACTCGATTGCCGACAATTTTCCTGGTTTGGTAAGGATCTCGCCAGGTATGCTAATTTTGCCGATATCGTGCACTAACCCGACAAGCTGCATTGTCTGACACTTCTCTTCGTTCCACCCCATTTCCCGCGCTATGTCCGCCGCGATGATGCCAACGCGACGCTCATGACCTGCAGTGTAGGGATCATGGGCTTCCACAACTTTTGCAACGGCCTGGAGCGTGCTTTTCATTGCACCTTCCAATTGTTTTACATAGTCACTTATCCTTTGCTCTGCAACTTTACGTTCACTAACATCTCGAGCGGTGACCACTGAGCCTGCGACAAGCCCCTCCTTATCGAGTATAGGTGCATAATTATAACTTCCAATCCATGTTTCACCACTATCCTTTCGGAGCAGTCTGAATTCGACTCCTGTACCGGCTTCACCTCTCAGAGCTCTCGGCACAACCCAATTTTCCAGGGGAACAAGTTCTCCACTGAGCAGGTAAACTTCGATCAACTTTGGATAATCATCCAGCTTCAGGGGGCACTCCTCTTTGCTGCTGAACTTGTGAAATGTTGCAAACGCATCATTATAGTGGATAAAGTCTCCTTTGACGTCAGAGATAAAGAGCGCATCGCTCATACTGGCCAGAGCTGCTTCAAGTTTCGTACGGCCTTCTGCAATAAGGTGTTCCGACTTTTTGTGCTCGGTTATATCCTCTTTGATCGCCACAAAATTGGTTACTTTACCCTCGATGTTCCGAATTGCGGAGATAACAACACGTTCCCAGTAAAGCTCACCGTTTTTCTTTTTGTTTTGCAGTTCACCATGCCAGATATTGCCTGCAAGAATGGTGTTCCAGAGCCCTTCATAGACCGATTTTGGCATCAAACCCGACTTAAGAATACGCGGATTTTTTCCCAATACCTCTTCAAAAGCGTACCCTGTTTGCATGGCAAACCTCGGGTTGGTGTATTCGATGTTGCCCTGGATATCGGTTATGACCACAATCGTGGGACTTTGCTCTACGGCAACACTCATCTTTTTAAGCGCGGTCTCAGCCTGCTTGCGCTTGGTTATGTTATCGAATACGATAAAAAAGTGCTCTTTTTGCACACTGTAAACCGCAATGTCAAGCCAGATGCTCAATGGCGTAAATTGAAGCTCCAATCGTTCAGGTTGACCCGTTGTTGCAACCCTGCCATAGATTTCAAGGAGCTCAGCTTGCATCTGATGGATACCGGGAATAACTTCTGAAACTCTTTTGCCCTCAACCTCTCTTAGCCCGGTAAGTCTTTCGAAACTTGGGTTTACGAGTTCATAGACAAAATCAACCGGTCGCCCCTCTTCGAATATCATGCGGCAATAGGCAAAACCGTTGAGCATGTTGTCAAAAAGTAAATTGAAACGCTCATTACTTTTCTTGAGTGCTTCTTCTGCCTGCTTTCGTTCAGTAATATCTATAACCGTGCCGATGTAACGAGTCGCTTCTCCTTTTTCATTGAATAAAGGCTGGCCCCGGGCCATAATCCAGTGAAGGGAGCCATCAGGGTAACAAACCCGGTACTCGACATTCAACTCCTCTTTTTTCTTCGCAGCCATGGTAACAGCCTGGATTGCATTCTCCTGATCATCAGGGTGAATGGTATCTGCCCAACGTTTGAACGATGGTTTTTCACCACTCCTTGTCAAGCCATACAAAGGCCATACCTCATCGGACCAAATATTCGCATCGGTCTCCATATTCCATTCCCAGACACCGGCATGCGCAGCTTTCAGCGCCTGGTTGAACCTTGTTTTACTTTCAATGACAGCCGTCTCTATGCGTTTCTGCTCCGTAATATCAAAAAAAGTAACCCTGCATGAATTTTCACTGTCACCAATTCCGGCATCAATGCGAACCGTGCGATTAGAGAGCGTCGGGTTAACCTCGGGATGCTTGAAAGTGTTTGCCAAAAGCTTCACTTCGCAGTATCCATTTGTTCTCATGGTGAACACTGTTTCGAGCAGGTGATCAATGACCCGGTACTCCTCTGGCAAAACAAGCTGTTTTAACGGTAAACCAAGTAAATACGATCGGTCAACTCCAAGCAGTGTGGTAGCAGTAAGGTTTGCTTGCAGGATTGTGCTGTCGACTCCCAAAGTCAAATATCCTACTGGTGCAAAGTCATAAAGTTCAGTGTACCTGGCAAGACCAGCCTCAACCTCAACCTTAGTTCTGGTTAGCTCTTCCTGCTGCATTTCAAGCTCTATCTGGTGAACCTCCAGTTCATGGATAAGTCTGAGCATTGCTTCAGGTGAGGAGAGCGTGCTTTGTGCCGGGACGCCTGTGCTGAGACGCTTTTGCTTCAGATGCTCTTCAGCCAAAGCGCGTAGCCCGTTGGTGGTTTCGGGGTTCTTTTTTACCATGTGGAGGTACCTCTTGTTAGTAGCAAAGATAAAATGTCCAGATAACAGAACAATTGCGTTTCAGATATAGTGCCCGATTGTGAATCAAACAAATTCACCTGTTTAGAGGTACAGGGTATTGCCAATTGTGCCAGCAGCATTCGTAACGGACTATATTTGACGTGAAAGCCATTTAAACGTTACAACGCCTGATAACGGCTGTAAGCCTTCCGCACTCCCCGACTGGTGAAGATGAGAACTACCGACGCCAGAATCGTCACGAGGCATCCAATCCGAATGGCAATACTGGTACCAAAATGCTCTGAGAGATAACCGATTTCAAGGTTTCCGATTGGCATGAAGCCCATAAAAATCATCATGTAGAGGCTCATTACCCTGCCGCGAAAACGGTCGTCAACGGTGCTCTGAATGGTGGCGCTGAGGGTTGATACGGCTGAAACCAGTCCAAAGCCACTGACAAAGAGAAAAAACAGTGCGGCAGGCAGAAATGTGGTGAAGGTAAAACCGATAAGGGCGAAAGCGAAGAGGATGGTGCCCCCGGCAATGAAGACAAGGCGGTCAACCTTTCTGGAGTAGATGGAGAGCAACACGGTACCGACAACCGAGCCAAGACCGGAGACGCCGTAGAGGTAGCCCATGCCCGATGCGTCCATCCCGAAGGTCTGCTTGGCAATAACAGGAAGCATGGTAACGTAGGACCATGCAAAAATAGCAATTACCGCGATGAAGAAAATACTGGTTCTGATGAGCGGATGGGCCCATGAATAGAGCAACCCCTCTTTGATCGCCTGCAGGGGATTCTGAGTGGTTTTGACGAGCGGCTCTTTTTGCGCTCCCTTCATTAAGAGCAGCGAGAGAAGGACGGCAAAAAAGCTGACTCCATTGACCAGAAAGGCGCTGCCTGTTCCTGTTGCCGATATAAGAAAGCCAGCAATGGCGGGGCCGATAATGCGTGAGCCGTTATAGATTGCCGAGTTCATGGCAATGGCTGAGGGGAGATGCTCGCGCTCAACAATTTCGCTCAAAAAGGCCTGGAGCGCGGGAACATTGAGGGCGTTCACGCAGCCAAGAAGAAAGGAGAGTACAAGAATAATCCAAAGAGTCACCGTGCCGGTCATGGCAAAAATACCAAGCACAAAAGCAAGCAACATGGCCGCCGACTGCGTCCAGAGCAGAATGGTGCGCCTTGGATAGCGATCAACAATAACGCCACCCAAAAGGGAGAGAAAGAGTGGAGGCAGTGTGGAGGCCGCAGCAGCAAGCCCCACGTCGAAGGCAGAACCGGTTATTTCGAGCACCAGCCACCCCTGCGCCACCATCTGGATCCAGGTGCCAATCATCGATATTACCTGTCCCGGAAAATAGCGACAGAAATTCTGGCTCTCAAATGCGGGAAAAGCTGAAAGTAATTGAACTGAAAGACGATTTTTTTTTTGAGACTTCAATGTATTCTGATTGGGTTGTGAGGCAGTTTCGGCAGGCAGGGTCATCGCTTAAAAAAATATTCTGTTATCTCATTCTTCCGCATTCAAAGGTATCAAAAGAAAGCGAAATCTCTTGCTGATTTTCAGCGGATAGCAGAGAAAACCGGCGATAGCGTGAGGAGGACTTCTTCGGTTGTGTATTGACGATTCGGGGCAATACCCTTCCTCTTTCAAAAAAAATAGCCGTACATTGGTAGGCCATGCAAAAATTGTGATGGCCACTTTTTTAACTTTTTCCATAACTCATAAAAAAAGGAGTACTGCCGATGAATGTTGTTAATCCGGAAGCTATCGGGTTGTTCGGGCTGATGATCACCGTCTGGGTGTTCGGACTTGAACAGTTGGGATTTGGGCTTGACAAGGAGACTGATCATGCAAAGCTGGGGCGCAATCTTGCCAATATCGCCCTCTGGTTCGGCGGTGTTGCACAGATTTTTACCGCTATCTGCATGTTTATGTTTGATATGGGGATTCCTCCTGAAAAAAGGATTTACCTCGGCACCATCTTTGCAACCTACGGGCTTTTCTGGGTTGTTGTCGCCATGCATTTCTACAACCCCGGCGACAGAAAGATCTATGCTCACATGTTTCTTGGGATCTTTTTCATCACTGCGGTTTTCAGCTACAAGGCGATCCTCCTCGGGGCAATCTGGCCATTAGCTACCGTGCTGTTACTCATTAACCTGTTGACCATTTTGCTGCCTTTTGCCTGGTACAAACAGAACGCCTTGATCACAAAAATCTGCGGTGCAACAAATGTTGCCATCGGCCTCTGCGCGATTCCACTCCTCTTCAAATCGCTGGGCATGTAACCTTTGCCCATCTTGCCCGAAACAGCCATCAGTGTTACGGCTGTTTTGGGCCACACCGATCCTTGTTCTGCTCCACAACTTCTTCCCTGATTATCATTTTCCTCCTTCCATTCAATTGCTTATTTTAGCATCTTTCTCCTGTGCCGACGAGGCAGAAAAACTGATCCACGGCAACAAAAGAACATTGCCCCAGCACAATAGCCAATGATTGCACTGCACATCTCCATATTTGACGGCACTCCGGTACTCTGGAGTGAGGGTAAAAAGATCGGTATGCTGAAAGAGTTGCGTCTGGCTATGGATGCCATCGGCATGATTTCACTGCGCAGCAACACCACAAAAGAGTTTTGTGTCTGGCTGCCAAGCCGGGGTGACAAACCGGTTCCTTCATCTCCGCTGATTGGCACAATGCCCGAAACTGGTGGCGAAGAGAGCCTCAAAGCATACCCGATTACCGCGCTCAGACTCAATTCCACCTCTCTGTTTGAACTCTCCCAGCTTTCCGCAAAAGGCAACATCCCCGGAAGTGGCATCATTTTTGGAAACTCGATCCTCTGGACACGGCAGATACGCAAAATTGCACTCAATATCATCAGAAGCGAGTCGCTGCTGCCTTCGATGGTTAAAACCGATACCTCCCGGGAGGCACTGTGGCAGCCACTCCCCGACACGGAGACATCCCATACACTTGAAAAACTTGCGGCTACCATGCCTGCGGTATGCCGTTCTCTCAGCCGCACTAACACACAACCGCCCGAAGCGCCAAAAGGGGTGGTGCTCCGCCGTCTCCTCTCTTTCATCGTCAATACACTGGTACGTCCTTCGGAAAAAGCGGGCACACCAAAAGTCACCGAATTTGAGAGCATCCATGACGCATGGCTTCATGCGCTGACGGCCAGCGATGCAAGGGTGACGTGGAAAAATGAGCAGGAGGTTGAGCAATTTTCCTGTCAACTCAACGCATGGCGCCGTCCCATTGAAATTCATGAGCGTTCACCCTTCAGATTCTGCTTTCAATTGAGTGAACCTGCGCTGAAAGGAAAAAAACAGGATCGCTGGCATGTTAGCTATCAACTGCAATTGAAAGCAGATCCAAGCCTTATTCTCAACGCCGGGGATCTCTGGAAGCCGGAGAGCACAGCATCACAGCACGCCTCATCCTATGCCTCCGATTATACCGAATTCATGCTTACAGCTCTGGGGCAAGCCTCCGGCCTCTGCCCCGCAATCACCCAAAGCCTGAAAAAGAAAAATCCAGGCGGCTTTGATCTTGCGACAGAGGGCGCATACCAATTTTTACTGGAGTATGCCGAGCTGCTGCGAAGTGCCGGATTTGTTGTCATGCTTCCCTCATGGTGGAGCAGCCGCAGAGCGCTCAACCGTATCGGAATCAAGACAAAAGTGAAACTTCCCGCCATGCAGGGAAGCGGATCGGGTCTCACGCTGGAAAGCATGGTTGCCTGCGATTATGCCGCCGCACTCGGCAATGAAGAACTTGACTTGCAGGAGCTGAAAACGCTGGCAGAGCTGAAAGCTCCATTGGTGAAAGTACGCGGGCAGTGGACACAGATTGACCATAAGGAGCTGGTCAATGCCCTCCATTTTCTTGAAAAAAATCCAACAGGTGAGCTTTCTGCCAGAGATATCCTCGCAACAGCACTCGGTGCAGAAAAAAAAGAGGATGCTCTTTTTGTTCGATCGGTTGAAATTGAGGGGTGGCTTCAGGAGCTGCTTGAAAAACTTTCGAGCCAAGGGCAATTTGAACTGCTTTTACCTCCCGACCATTTTCAGGGAACGCTTCGTACCTACCAGGAGCGAGGGTTTTCATGGCTCGCATTTCTCCGCAAATGGGGACTTGGTGCCTGCCTTGCCGACGACATGGGTCTTGGCAAAACCATACAAACCCTTGCAATGCTGCAACGGGAGCGTGAGCTGGGAGAAAAACGACCGGTGCTGCTGATATGCCCCACCTCCGTTGTCAACAACTGGCGAAAGGAGTCAGAACGCTTCACTCCGGAGTTGACGGTGCTGATACATCACGGAGGGGAGCGAATGAAAACCGCCGCTTTTCGCAAAGCCGCAACCGCTTCAGCCCTTGTTATTTCAAGTTACGGGCTCTTGCAGCGCGACCTCGAATTTCTCTCGACTGTTCCCTGGGCGGGCATTATTCTTGACGAGGCGCAGAACATCAAAAACCCCGAGACAAAACAGTCGAAAGCGGCAAGAACAATCAAGGCCGATTACCGCATTGCCCTGACAGGCACCCCTGTTGAAAATCATGTCGGCGACCTTTGGGCGCTTATGGATTTTCTCAATCCCGGCTTTCTCGGCACCCAGCACTTTTTCCGCCAGAACTTCTACCTCCCGATACAGTGGTATGGCGACACTGAGGCCGCAGCAAGGCTGAAATCACTCACAGGCCCCTTTATTCTGCGCCGAATGAAGACCGACAAGTCGATTATCTCCGATCTGCCCGACAAGATTGAGATGAAGGAGTATTGCTCGCTCACCAAAGAGCAGGCCTCGCTCTACAAGGCGGTTGTTGATGAGATGCAGGAAAAAATCGAGAGCGCCGAAGGCATTGACCGGCGAGGACTGGTACTGGCGCTCCTGATAAAACTCAAACAGGTTTGCAACCACCCGGCCCATTTTCTTGGTGACAACTCCTCCGTTGAACATCGCTCAGGCAAAATAAAGCGCCTGACAGAGTTGCTTGGCGATATTCGCGAGGCGGGCGAAAAAACGCTGCTCTTTACCCAGTTCACCCAAATGGGCACAATGCTCCAGCGCTATCTTCAAAATCTCTACGGCGAAGAGGTGCTTTTTCTGCATGGCTCCGTAACCAAAAAGAGACGCGATGAGATGGTGGAGCGCTTTCAGCAAGAGGGGAACAATGGGCCTGCAATCTTTGTACTCTCTCTGAAAGCGGGAGGAACAGGCCTGAACCTGACTGGCGCCAACCACGTCGTTCACTTTGACCGGTGGTGGAACCCGGCGGTGGAGAATCAGGCGACCGACCGCGCATTCCGTATCGGGCAGCACAAAAATGTGGAGGTTCATAAATTTATTACCACAGGAACCCTCGAAGAGCGCATTGATGAGATGATTGAGAAAAAAACAACGGTCGCAGGCCAGGTTCTCGGAACGGGTGAGCAGTGGCTGACCGAACTATCGAATAATGATCTGCGCAGCCTGATTATGCTCAGTCAAGACGCAATGGGAGAATAACGGCAATGTCATACTATTGGTATAAGAGGGCCACATCATCAGCTCCAAAAGCAGTGACTGGTGGCATCAGGGCCCAGAACAAAAAGGGAGCGTTTGGCCTGACCTGGTGGGGAAAGCAGTGGATTACGACACTTGAGCACTTTAATATCGGCGAAAGAATTACTCGCGGAAAATCGTACGCCCGAAAGGGTCAGGTGACTGATCTTGTCATTACGGCAAAAAAAGGGGTCGTAGCAAAAGTACAGGGTTCAAGAGTGCGCCCCTACAAGGTCTCTATCACTCTGGCACCCTACACAAAAGGGGAAAAAGAACTTTTTACACAAAAGCTTACTTCAAAGCACATCTACATCGCTCAACTCCTCAGCGGTGAGATGCCGGAAAATCTTGAACGCGTACTTAAAACCGCAGGGCTCTCCCTCTTTCCCGGAAAATACTACGATTTGACCACCACCTGTTCGTGCCCCGACTACTCGAACCCCTGCAAACACATTGCCGCAGTCTTTTATTTGATGGCAGAGGCCTTTGACCAGGATCCCTTTCTCCTCTTTACCCTGCGAGGGATAGACAAGGAGGATTTTCTCAAAAAAATCGGCTACAAACGCCAGAGCGCCGAGGGTGATGAAGCTCCGGCACTGCCGGAACCACTGCCTTACGACCACGGTACATTCTGGGGATATACACCCTTGCCCGATCCGCCGTTTATCCATACATCACCAACAATACACGCCTCAATGGCAAAACGGCTTGGGCCAATTCCTTACTGGCGCTCCTCCCAAAACTTTATAGGGACTATAGAGGCAACGTATGCCAGAGCCTCTCTTTTCGCAGAAAAAGTAATTGACCTCCAAACCGCCGAACAGGAAAAAATAGCGTCAAAAAGCGCTGACTGAATGCGCTTTTTTGCAGATTTCTCCTGATTTGCTATTATAAACGATTGCCTGACATACAGGACGCGAGAACCATCGCTCCTTTTTTTTAAAGCACTAAAACCACCATACGCCATGAGCGCTCACATCTATAAGAAAATCGAACTGGTAGGTTCCTCTGCTACAAGCATTGAGGATGCCGTCAATAATGCTGTCGCCAAAGCGGCTGAATCAATCAGAAACATCCGCTGGGTTGAGATTCTTGAAACCCGCTGCCATGTTGAGGAGCAGAAAGTTGCCTACTGGCAGGTTACCGTAAAAATTGGCTTCACCCTCGACGAAAACTGACAACAACGACCGAAACATAACAAAAAAGGCGCCCTTGCAGGCGCCTTTTTCTTTACAAAACAACAATCATCAACCTTCGGAAGTATAATTTTCCGGTGCCAGTGACCAGTGCCTTGGAGACATCCAGAGCGTCGAAAGCATCAGTTCACGGATATGAGGGAACTCTTTGGGAAGCCTGTCATAAATGGTTTCAAAAAGCGCCTCATGTGAAAGCAGCTCATTTTTCCACGCTTCACGATCGACCGACATCAGTTTGATAAACTTCTCTTCCGTCATCTCCTCCAAACCTGTCCAGTCAATCATATCGTACTTGGGCATCCAGCCAAGCGGACTTTCAACAGCACCAGCATTGCCCTGAACACGATCAACAATCCACTTCAGCACCCTCATGTTTTCGCCAAAACCTGGCCAGAGGAACTTGCCATTCTCATCCTTGCGGAACCAGTTGACACCAAAAATTCTTGGCAGTTCAGGCAGTGTACGCCCAACATGGAGCCAATGGTTGAAATAATCGCCCATGTGGTAACCGCAGAAAGGAATCATGGCAAAAGGATCGCGGCGAACATCGCCCACCTTGCCAGCGGCGGCGGCGGTTTTTTCGGAGCCCATGGTGGCAGCCAAATAAACTCCCGAATTCCAGTTGGCTGACTGATAAACGAGCGGAACGGTATCTCCACGACGACCGCCAAAAATAAATGCACTGATCATCACCCCATTCGGATCTTCCCAATCGGCATCAAGCGAAGGGCACTGACTTGCAGGAGAGGTAAAGCGGGCATTGGGGTGCGAAGAGAGACGACCACAATCAGGAGTCCATGCGTGACCCTGCCAGTCGATAAGATGCTCAGGCGCCTCATCCGTCATCCCCTCCCACCAGACATCACCGTCAGGCGTCATGGCGACGTTGGTGAAAATACAGTTCTTTGCAAGCGTTGCCATGGCGTTCGGATTTGACTTGTCCGACGTGCCCGGCGCAACACCAAAAAATCCATACTCCGGATTGATGGCACGAAGACGTCCATCTTCACCTGGCTTGATCCATGCAATATCATCGCCAATAGTGGTAATCTTCCACCCCTCAAAAGATTGAGGCGGAATGAGCATGGCAAAATTGGTTTTACCGCAGGCACTCGGGAATGCTCCGCCGATGTAGGTTTTTTTGCCATCCGGCGATTCAACGCCAAGAATGAGCATGTGCTCAGCCAGCCACCCTTCATCCCGTGCCATCGAAGAGGCAATACGCAGGGCAAAGCATTTTTTGCCGAGCAGGGCGTTGCCGCCATAACCGCTTCCAAAAGAGACGATTGAACGCTCTTCAGGATAATGAACAATGTATTTCGTATCGTTGCAAGGCCAGGCAACGTCGAGTTCACCGGGCTGAAGCGGTGCACCGACAGAGTGGAGACAAGGCACAAATTCAGAGTTTTCACCAAGCAATGCCATAACCTTCGCACCCATCCTCGTCATGATGCGCATGTTCGTAACAACATAGGGCGAATCGGAAATTTCAACACCGATATGGGCGATGGGAGAGCCAAGTGGCCCCATGCTGAAAGGAATAACATACATGGTACGGCCAGTCATGCAATTCCTGAACAACTCTTTCATCGTCTCTTTCATCTCTTTTGGCGCAACCCAGTTGTTGGTCGGACCTGCATCCTGGCGACGAATGCTACAGATATAGGTTCTGTCTTCAACACGAGCAACATCACTTGGATCCGAACGGCAGAGATAGCTGTTCGGGCGCTTCTCTTCCGAGAGCTTGATAAAGGTACCGCTCGCCACCATCTGTTGGGCAAGAGTGTCATACTCCTCCTCGGAACCGTCACACCAGTGCACCGCACTCGGGTTACAAAGGTCAGCCGTCTCCTGTACCCACTGGATCAGCTTTTTGTTTTTCACATAGTCCGGAGGATTAATCTGCATTACAGTCATGGTCTTTCTCATATGGCTTAAGGTTATAAAAAAAAACGTTCGCAATCACCACTGACTGCGAACGTGTCGAAGCAAAAAAGCTGATTGTCCGGATTGCGATGACCACCGGAGCTGAAAACCATCAATCATAAGATGATGACGTTATTGAGGAGTTCCTGGTTTTTTGAGAGCATCAACAATTATCTTTTCAAAGACCGCTCTGCTTCTTCCCCCCGTAATGACCTGGGTTATGCGGCCTGAAGAGTTGACGACAAAAGAGGTCGGGATAGCATTAAGACCGCCCGCGACATAACGACTGAACGCGGAGACGATTTTATCGTCAGCCATGACAACCGGATAACCTATCTTGTTTTTAACAATAAAATCACGTATCGACGGTTCGGTTTCATTGACCGCCACACCAATAAACGTGAAGTCTTTGCGTCCGTATTGCTGCTGGAGAGAGACCATATCAGGGATCTCCGCACGGCACGGAGGGCACCATGATGCAAAAAAATTCACGATATAGACTTTTCCAGCAAACTGAGTCGATGCCACAGCTTTTCCATCAAGAGAGCGTGCCGCAAAACCCGGAGCTAATGGCAAAGCCTCCACGGGTGAAGCCTCGAACAGTCGCCCAGCCACACCACAGAAAAAAAGAGCGGAGAGCATCCATGCCTTTACAGAGTGACCGATCATCTTTTTCATACCATCCCGGTTAAAAATCAAAAAAACTTAACTGCGTCCTGCTCCAATATACAATTCTTCTTTTTTTTGACTGCTATAAATCATCTGTTATTTAGTCTTTGTGATTCTCTGTCAAAAAAATTATATTTGACCTTGTTTTTTCGCTACGCTTAAGCCACCTTAGCTCAGTTGGTAGAGCAACTGTTTCGTAAATAGTAGGTCGTGGGTTCGACTCCCTCAGGTGGCTCGTCTCCGGAACGGTCAAAACAGCAAAAAAACAATACTGTAACACATCATTTCTGGTAAAAAAGGCAGAGAAGCCCGGAAGCACGAACGTTTGATTATACCATAAAATCCTATCCAAACTGTCACTATGCAAGAAGGTAAGATTTCCCAAATCATCGGCCCTGTAGTTGATGTCGATTTTCCTGAAGGACGGCTTCCGTCAATTCTGGATGCGTTGACCATTACAAGAGCCGACGGCACCAAGCTCGTTCTGGAAACACAACAGCACCTTGGAGAAGAGCGCGTTCGTACCGTTGCCATGGAGAGCACCGACGGCTTGGTCAGAGGCCTCAGCGTCGCCAATACCGGCAGACCGATACAGGTACCCGTCGGACTTGAAGTTCTCGGCAGAATGTTGAACGTTGTCGGAGACCCGATTGACGGACGGGGTCCGGTCACCACAAAAAAAACTTATTCTATTCATCGCCTTGCGCCAAGATTTGACGAAATCTCTACGAAAGCAGAGATGTTTGAGACAGGCATCAAGGTTATCGATCTTCTTGAGCCCTACTCTCGCGGTGGAAAAACGGGTCTCTTCGGAGGCGCCGGTGTAGGCAAGACAGTTCTTATCATGGAGCTGATCAACAATATCGCAAAACAGCAGTCTGGATTCAGCGTCTTTGCCGGAGTTGGCGAACGTACGCGTGAAGGAAACGATTTATGGCATGAAATGATGGAGTCCGGCGTTATCGACAAGACCGCTCTTGTCTTTGGCCAGATGAACGAACCTCCAGGTGCCCGTCAGAGAGTTGCCCTTACCGGCCTCAGCATTGCTGAATACTTCCGTGATGAGGAAGGGCGTGACGTTCTGCTCTTTATTGATAATATCTTCCGCTTTACCCAGGCAGGCTCTGAAGTATCAGCACTGCTTGGACGTATGCCGAGCGCTGTAGGTTACCAGCCAACTCTCGCAACAGAGATGGGTGAACTTCAGGACAGAATTGTATCAACCAACAAAGGCTCAGTAACCTCTGTACAGGCTATTTATGTGCCTGCGGATGATCTTACCGATCCGGCTCCTGCCACCGCTTTTGCTCACCTTGATGCAACAACCGTGCTGTCGCGTTCAATTGCCGAACTTGGAATTTACCCGGCAGTTGACCCTCTCGACTCAACCTCACGCATTCTTGATCCGAACATTGTCGGTGATGATCACTACGATACTGCACAGGCCGTCAAACAGCTCTTGCAGCGTTACAAGGATCTTCAGGATATCATCGCCATTCTCGGTATGGATGAACTGAGCGACGAAGACAAGCTTGTTGTTTCAAGAGCAAGAAAAGTACAGCGCTTTCTCTCACAGCCCTTCTTTGTGGCCGAAGCCTTTACCGGTCTTGCCGGAAAATATGTGAAGCTTGAAGAGACCATCAAAGGTTTCAAGGAGATCATCGCCGGAAAGCATGACAGTCTGCCAGAAAGCGCGTTTTACCTGGTCGGAACCATTGAAGAAGCCGTTGAAAAAGCAAAAACGCTCTAAACAGAAGCAATAACCATGGCGAATTCCGATAAAGGCTTTCAGATAGAGATTGTTACTCCCCAGAAACTTCATTTTTCCGGGGAGGTCGTCAGTGTTACTGCTCCGGGTGATCTCGGGCAGTTTCAGATACTCAGAAACCATGCGCCCCTGCTCTCCTCGCTGACAAAAGGCAAGGTAAAACTTGCCCTGGCAGATCGCACGGAGCAATCGTTTTCTATTCTCGACGGTTTTTTTGAAGTCAGCGGCAACAAGGCAATTCTGCTGACCGAAACCATTGCCTGATTTCATACCAATGAATAAAGAGCATCAGCATCTTCACCGGTGCTGATGTTTTCTTGTGTTATGAAAATCCTTACCCCAAAAGCCCTGCGCAAGGGAGAGACCATCGGCCTCATCTCCCCCTCATCACACTGCGCCTATCCTGATAAAATCAATCAGGCAATAGGCTATCTCGAAAATAACGGCTACCGGGTCAAGCCCTCCCGTCACCTCAACTGTATTGATACCAATCCGGCAATTGCCGACCAGCAAAAGCTGCGCGATCTTCATGAGATGTTTCTTGATCCCGAAATAAAGGCTATTATATGTCTGAGAGGAGGGGCTGGAGCCTCAAGGCTATTAAAAAAAATAAATTACGACCTCATAGCCGCCAATCCAAAAATAGTTGTCGGTTATTCAGACATTACAGCACTCTCACTTGCCATCTTTGCAAAAACAGGGTTGATCACTTTCTCAGGACCCATGCTCGCAACCGAGTTGTACCGGCCAACCGCCTACACCGAAGAGCATTTCTGGGGAATGCTGACCTCTCCCGCTTATGCGCTTTCGCTTCAGAACCACCCCGACCACCCGATAACATGCATCAAGCCGGGGAGTACCGAAGGGATACTTCTTGGTGGCAACCTCTCCGTACTCTCTTCGATGATCGGAACGCCCTACCTGCCCTCACTGAACGATTCACTGCTTTTTCTGGAAGACATCAACGAACCGGCATACCGCATCGACAGAATGCTCTCACACCTCAGCAATGCGGGACTGCTGGCACAGAGCAAAGGAGTTCTGTTCGGCCAGTTCGGCAATGAAGCCGAGAATACAGCGGCTGAAAATCTCCGGCAACAGAATATTTTTAACTATTACAGTGAAGAGCTTCATCTTGACGTTCCTGTCATGAGAGGACTCTCTTACGGTCATATCAAGAATCTGATGACCATCCCGATCGGCGCCCGGGTCAAAATGGAGCTCTCCAAGGCAGGCAATTTTTCACTCGGAGCTCTCAATCCGGTCATTGAAACATAATGCACCCTGTTGCACCTCAGGGTTTCAATGCTTGTTTCATTCTCTGTTAACATATTGCATTGACATTTATGAACTCCTCACTTGCAAAGAGATGGACAGCATCCCTGCCCACTCCTGTTACGAAACAGAAGGAACAAAACTCCGGGCCTGACCTGCATGACGCATACCGTGTCGTTTTATTCAATGACGAAGTGCATAGCTTCGACGAAGTGATTGAACAGATCATCAAAGCGATACAATGCAGTCGACAGAAAGCTGAAAAACATACCTGGGAAGTACACACTCGTGGACGAAGCATTGTCTATGCTGGTCCAATTTTTCAGTGCCTGAAAGTCAGCTCCATCCTCGAAGAAATCGCCCTTAAAACTGAAATCCAGACAGGATAACCGTTATTCTATGCCCAAAAACGCACATGTAATGGTATACAAAACCCTCCTCTGAGCTATCATACGGCAGACCAATCCAACTCCTGCGCTGATTATCACTCTTGCTTTCTTGCATTGAATGTTTTATCCTGTCAGATGAAAGTCTTTTGAGAATATCTTACACTATTTCGAGTAAATAATGAGTGAATCTGATCAAAAACGGGTGCAAAGTGTGAATTTGCCCCCCGACAAGGTGATGCATAAACTGGTTTCGCTGGCCAAACGCCGTGGCTTTATTTTTCCCTCCTCCGAGATTTATGAGGGGCTCTCCTCCTGCTTTGATTATGGACCGCTCGGCAGCGAAATGAAGCGCAATATCAAAGAGCTCTGGTGGAACTCAATGACCCGCCGCCACCAGAATATTGTGGGACTTGATGCCTCAATCATGATGAACCCCCGGGTATGGGAAGCCTCAGGCCATGTGGCGAGCTTCAATGATCCGATGATTGACGACCGTACCACCAAAAGGCGCTACCGTGCAGACCACCTGATTGAAAACCATATTGAAAAACTGCGCCGTGACAACAAAGAAGAGGAGCTCCAGAGGGTACAGGGAGCTTACGAAGCGGTAGCGGTTGCGGAGGATTCGAACCGGGCACTCTACGACATCATTATTACCGAGGGAATCAAGGCACAGGATACCGGTTCGGGTGACTGGACTGAAGTGCGCCAGTTCAACCTGATGTTCCAGTGCAATATGGGTGCCGTGGCCGACAAATCAACCATTGTCTACCTGCGCCCTGAAACCGCACAGGGCATTTTTGTGAACTTCCACAACGTTCGAGAGTCATCACGCATGAAGGTGCCGTTTGGTATTGCGCAAATTGGCAAAGCCTTCCGCAACGAAATTGTAAAGGGAAACTTCATCTTCCGCATGGTGGAGTTTGAACAGATGGAGATGCAGTATTTCGTCAAACCTGGTACTCAGGCGGAAGCTTTCGAGGCATGGCGGGAGGAGCGCATTGCCTGGTACACGACAGCTCTCGGCATCAACAAAGAAAAGCTCCACTGGTACAAGCACGACAAACTGGCCCACTACGCCGACCTGGCCTACGACATCAAATTTGAGTTCCCCTTCGGAATTGAAGAGATTGAAGGCATTCACTCCAGAACCGATTTTGACCTGAAACAGCATCAGGAGTTTTCAGGCAAAAATATGGAATATATCGACCAGCTTACCAATGAGCGCTACATTCCTTACGTGGTTGAAACCTCCGCTGGGTGTGACCGTCTTTTCCTTGCGCTGCTCGCAGATGCCTATACGGAAGATACCGTTGACGGAGATGAGCGTGTGGTCTTAAAGCTGTCGCCAAAAGTTGCGCCGGTAAAAGCCGCAGTTCTACCGCTGATGAAAAAGGGTGGTATGGGTGAAAAAGCCTCTTTGCTACGGGATGAACTTTCGGAAGATCTCCTCGTCCAGTATGATGATGCTGGCTCTATCGGAAAGCGCTACCGCCGCCAGGATGAGATTGGGACACCCTTTTGTATCACGGTTGACCATCAGTCGCTGGAAGAAAACAGTGTTACCATACGCTACCGCGATACAGCAACACAGGAAAGAATCGAAATTTCGAGGGTCAGGGAATTTCTCGCCACAAAAATAATCAAGCTGTAAGCCATGCGTTACGATGTCGCAATAATCGGTGGCGGCCCTTCGGGAGCCATCGCAGCAGCCGTACTGGCAAAAGCTGGAATATCAACCATTCTCATTGAGCGAAACTTTGAGAATGTCAAACCCTGTGGAGGAGCTATTCCCCTTGGCCTTATCGAAGAGTTTCAAATTCCTGCCGAACTTATTGAAAAAAAGCTTTCGCAGATGCGGGCCCGTTCTCCAAAAGGGAGGGTTATTGAGATGCAGATGCCAAACGGCTATGTCGGGATGGTACGACGAGAAAAATTTGACCGCTATCTGCGTTCGGAAGCTGAACGGGCAGGCGCGATTATTGTAGAAGGAATGGTTAAAACAATGTCGCATTCAGGCGACGGATTTTTAATCAATACACTTAACGACAAGATACCTGCGATTCGTGCCCGCAGAATTATCGGGGCTGACGGGGCAAACTCAAAAACCGCCGAAGCACTCTTCTTTCCTTCCAACATGCTGAAGGTTATTGCCATGCAGCAGCGATTCAAATACACTCCAGCCATCCAAAAATTCAGTGACATCATTGAAATTTGGTTTGACGGGGAGGTCTCGCCCGATTTTTACGGATGGATATTTCCCAAGGCAGACCATCTTGCCATCGGCACCGGCACTGAAGACAAAAACCACAACCTCAAAGCGCTCCAGAAACGCTTTATTGAAAAAATTGGGATCACCGACCGTCCCTATCTTGACGAGGCTGCAAAAATCCCGATGAAACCCCGGAAATCATTTACCCAGGACAAAGCTATTCTTGTCGGGGACGCCGCCGGGCTGGTAACACCGGCAAACGGGGAGGGTATTTTTTTCGCCATGCGCTCAGGAAAACTCGGGGCAGAAGCCATGATTGAGCACTTAAAAAAGAAGGCCCCACTGTCGAACTATGAAAAAGAGTTCCGCAAACTCTATGCTCCAATCTTTTTCGGCCTTGAGGTTTTGCAATCCGTATACTACCGCAACGACCGGCTCAGGGAGAGTTTTGTAGCAATATGCGCGGATGATGATGTGCAGCAAATAACCTTCGACTCCTATCTCTATAAAAAAATGGTGCCTGCACCATGGTCGACCCAGATGAAAATCCTTTCCAAAAACATCTTCCATCTGATCAAAGGATCCTGAATGCTGCTCTCTTTTCCCAACTGGATTATCCATCTTTCATCAGCGCTTGAATGGGGAGTTGCCGCCGCCCTGCTTTTTCATTTCGGAAAAATAACGGGGCGGCCTGGCATCAGCCTCTTTGGTCTTGCCATGCTACCACACTGGACTGGTAGCTTTTTTGTACTGGGTTATCACGTCTTCGGCGACTCAATTCCGCTGCTTCTCGACATGTCGGAACTCATCAACCTCTTCGGCAGCACGGCCCTCCTCCTTGCAACCCTGAACTTGCTCAAATCGACAAAAAAAAGTTCTGCAACCGGCTCAATGACCGCTTTAACCGCCATCATGATTGCCGGAAAACCACAATCATGGCTTGGGGCAGATATCTTTGACGCCATTCTGCAACTCTCAAGCGTTGTCTATATCACCTTTCTTGTACTGCTGCTGATACTCTACCGTCGCGACAAAACTATTTTTTCCGCGCTGACGGTTGCCGGTTTCTGGTTTGTGCTGATCTTCATCTCGGTCACCATCTTCTGCATGTACCTCGCCACCCAAGTGAGAGGGTATCCAACGCTCTCACACGACGACCTGCTGCACGGAGCCGCCGAAAGCCTGCTGAGCATCAGTAATCTCATGATTGCCATTGGGGCACACCGCAAAATCAAGGAGTATCAACGGGAACAGTTACGAAGCGCTCAGGGATGAAGAATTTTTGAATATTTGCGGGCATCAGAGAGCAACTCAACCGCTTTTTTCACCACTTGGTCATGGTCAAGTTCGGTACGCCGAGCAACGCGCTCATCATAATGGCGGAGAATCTCCACTTCGAGCCCCGCAGCAACTTCCGCAGACTCTTTTGCAATTTCCTGCTCTTTGAGCCGATCAATCTCCCGCTGAAAAGCTGTGAGGAGCTGCTGAACGCTTTCGGGACTCTCCGGCTGAACCTTCTTCATGCTCTCCTTCAACTCATTGAAACGCCGTTCAAGATCAGAGGTGTACACAAATTTTTTAACCCGCAAAAAGTCGGCAAACGATGTCATCAGTGCAGAACGGTCGAGCGGCGACTGAGGGGTAAGAGGGTGAGTGGAACGATAGGCTGAGGCGAACAGAAAAAGAAAACCCCTTTTGCTTATCTCTAAGAAGTAGGGAGAGACCGGCGGTTCAGAGAACTGAATATCGGGCATAATGCCACCTCCGCCGTACACCTTTCTCCTTCCTTTGGTATAAAAAATTTCAGATGCATTCTCTCCCGAAACCGGCAGAAGCACCTTGCGCGATTCACTCACCGCATTGTTGCTCTCTTTCTGAATCAAGCGGCCTGAAGGAGTATAGTATTTGGATGTTGTCAGCTTCAATGCCGTATTGTAGGAGAGCCGTACCACCGACTGCACCAGCCCTTTGCCGTAAGAGCGCTCACCAACAACAACCCCCCGGTCAAGATCCTGCATCGCACCGGCAACAATTTCCGCCGCAGAAGCGCTCTGCGTGTTAATCAAAACAACAAGGGGCAGCTTGGCATCAAGCGGAGGCGTCCCCGTTACATAAGATTTTGCCATTTCCGGCAACCGCCCGCGAATGGAAACTACCTCACTGCCATTGGGGACAAAAAGCGAAGCAACATCAACGGCAACATTAAGCAGTCCACCTGGATTATTTCGGAGATCGAGGATAATACCTTTCAGCGGAAAATGCTGCTCAGCAGCCTGGCGCACAAGCCCCTGCAAAGCTTCACGCAAATCAGCCGTCGAACGGGCACCAAAGCTCTTCATCTCGATATAGCCGATACCGCCAATAATTCCAGAATAACTCACCGAACTCACCCGCACCTCCTGCCGAATCAGGCTGACTGAAAATGGAGGGGCTCCCTGACGCTCAAGCTCGAAAAGCAGCGGAGTTCCTGTAGTGCCCTTAATCACTGTTTTAACCTTATCAAGCGACATTTTCCGGACACGCTCGTTGTTAATGCTCACAATGCTGTCGCCCACCTTGAGACCTGCTTTTGCTGCGGCATAACCATCAACCACAGAAGTAATAAAAACCTCACCATCAAGCGAGGCTATGGAGATACCAATACCGGCATACTGTCCGCTGGTCAGCTCATCAAGCTCATTCGAATCATTTTTATCAAGAAAGAAGGTGTAAGGGTCAAGAGTACGAAGCATGCCATCAATACCCGCATACATCAACCCGCTGACATTAAGCGTGTCAACATAGCTTTTTGAGACCTCGCTATAGACCTCGCCAAGGAGATCAATACTTTTTACAATCTCAAAATACTCTTTGTGTGTCGAATCAGCGGGAACAGATTGAGCCGGTGACATGGAAAGCAGTGCGGATGGAAGAGCACAAAGAAGAAAAAGAGCTACCATAAAGCCCTGCACACCCTGCCGCAAAAAGAACCTCCGCCCCCCCCCGTTACTCTCACCGTTCCCCTGCATTATTTACCTTAAAGCCTCTTCAAGAGCCGTTGCACTGTCAGTCCGTTCATCACGGTATTTTATAATCAACGGCGTATAGATCGAAAGTCCGTGTTCAGCAGCAAAATCCCCCTTGACTCTTCGTGACCCGGCAACAACCACCGCCCCGGCAGGAATGACAAGAGGAGCTTCAGCGCTTTTGCGATAAATGGCATTACGTGCCAGATCGTAGACCGGCGTTGAACCATTCAGGATAACCCCGGTACCTATAACCGCCCGTTCCCTCACAATGGTACCCTCATAAATGCCACAGTTACCGCCAACCATCACCTCATCCTCAATAATGACCGGCATGGCTCCAACCGGCTCAAGCACACCGCCAACCTGAACACCCGCCGAAAGATGTACCTTTTTGCCAACCTGGGCACAACTCCCCACAAGAGCATGAGAATCAATCATGGTTCCCGCATCAACGTAAGCCCCGACATTGACATAAGCTGGCGGCATCATCACCACCCCAGGTGCCAAATAGGAGCCGTCGCGTACCGCCGATCCTCCGGGCACAATGCGGACATTATTCTCCATCGTGATTGTTTTCAGCGGCCAAGTATCCTTATCAATAAAGGTAAAGCTGGTACCATGCTCATCAAGCGAGACATAGCTTCCCTCAAGCCTTCCAAGGCGCATACCAAGCAGAATCCCCTCCTTGACCCAGAAGTTGACTTGCCACTCTCCGCCCGATTTCTCCGCAGCCCTCACCAACCCCTCGTTAAGCAACTGCTTGAACTCGTTAAAAACTCTGCGCGCTTCCGGAATTTCCCAGAGCGCCGCAGGAGCAAGCGACGAAAAACCCAAAATAGCCTCTTTCAATGTATCATACTGTCCCATAAAGCCCGCCCTGCTGTTTTGCTTTTTTACTGTTAAATATCGCCATATTCGGCGGTAATATCCTTATTATTTTTTCTGCTGTAAAAGCGGAAATCGTCACTTCTGAGGCTCTCATCCGGCTTCACCTGTACAAAGAGAAGGTGCTGGAGAAACCACTTCAGCTCCGTCTTCATGTCACTGTTCTGCAAGGGCTCAACAACCGTCGGGCTGATATAGAGGTCGAGCTGCTGAAACTTCATAGGGTGCTGTAGCGCATACTTGCGGAGCCACCGCTCAATCTGGTTGATGGTGGTAAACCTTGCCTGCACCACGCCACTCCCCCCGCAAGCCGGGCACTGATCGCCCATCCGCTGCATCAGGCTTGGACGTATCCGCTCACGGGTAATCTGCATAATCCCGAAATCGGACATGGGCAGAATATTCGATTTT